>JBFRWF010000457.1:0-8522 GCA_051439465.1 Xenococcaceae cyanobacterium
CGGGACAGTTTATATATGTTTTGATTTGCCACGACTCATTTAGGACTACTCTTATATTCCCCATTACCTATTCCCCATTACCTATTCCCTATTCCCTGATCCGAAGTTCCCTGTTCCCTGTTCCCTGATCCGAAGTTCCCTAGTGTCCCGCCTTAAGCCGCAAACGCAGCGATCGCCACGTTATGGATGGAGGAAAACACAAGTGTTTTCTTAAGAGTTGGTAGCCAGATAAACGACGTTGAAGTTTTTTAATCCTTCGCTCATCTTGTCTCAAAAAACGAGGATTATCTACTTGATTGCCTTACTCCAAGTTATTTTGCTTATTCTATGATTTTTCAAACATGCTATCTTAAAGGATCTCTCAAACAGAATCAAGAGGCGCTATACTGTTTGCGGTTGACTCTGAGGCTGGAATTGGAACAGGGAGTAGACAACATTCCGGCGAATGTCAGTCATCATTTCCAAGAACATTTCATAGCCTTCCTGCTTGTACTCAATCAGGGGGTCTTTTTGCCCGTAGCCGCGCAAACCAACTGACTCCCGCAGAGCATCCATCCCCTGCAAATGCTCCCGCCAGAGAGTGTCAATTTGCTGCAAAATAAAGAAACGCTCCGCTTGCCGCATCAGTCCGGGCTGAATTTTATCAATTTGATCCTCCTTAAGATCGTAGGCTTTGCGTACTTCTTCATGCAGGAAGGTTTTAATCTCTCCAACCATCATATCTTCGAGATCCTCTGGTCCTATATCTTGCAGCAGGTAGACAAATTCTTTGGATTTGCTAACCAGACTATCTAAATCCCATTCTTCTGGTGGTAAATCGGGATTGACGTAAGCATCAACAATCTCACTCATTGTCTTCTCTGCATACTGGATCACCTGTTCTTTGAGATCCAGACCTTCTAGCACCCGACGGCGCTCGGCATAAATCGCTCGCCGCTGATTATTCATCACCTCGTCATACTCAAACACCTGCTTGCGGATGTCGTAGTAGTAGGTTTCCACTTTTTTCTGCGCCCCTTCCAGAGAACGGGTGAGCATCTTGGATTCAATCGGCATATCTTCCTCAACCCGCAAGGCATTCATCAAACCCGCCACGCGATCGCCGCCAAAAATCCGCAACAAGTTATCTTCCAAACTCAAGAAAAACCTCGTTGAACCTGGGTCACCTTGGCGTCCCGCGCGGCCCCGTAACTGGTTGTCGATGCGCCGCGACTCGTGGCGTTCTGTGCCAATCACGTGCAGTCCCCCCAGATTCACTACTTCTTCGTGTTCTCGAGAAGTAAAATGCTCGTACTCTTTGCGAATGAGCTGGTTAACCTCCCGCAGCTTTTGAATCACCGGGTCATCTGTGGGGGCATTTTCCGAGGCGATCGCCAACTTGTCTTCTGCTTCCAGTTCCGGTAAACTCTGCTCGCCATAATGCTCCACGGCGAACTTCACAGCATCTTTGAGCATTTTGTCAGTTTCAGAAGATAAATCTGTGGGGAAAATCTGCGGCGACACGCGCCAGGTTTTTACCTTCTTTCCTGGTTCAAAGCCTTGAGGACGACGATGTCCACCCACTCCCGGAACACTCACCGCCATAGTATCTTCTTGTTCGGGCATCACAATCTTGGGCATAAAATATTCCCGCAGCTTCAATCGCGCCATGTAGTCCACATTACCGCCCAAGATAATATCTGTGCCTCGCCCTGCCATGTTCGTGGCGATGGTTAAAGCCCCTCTGCGACCTGCCTGAGCGACAATTTCTGATTCCCGTTCCACATTCTCAGGTCGGGCATTAAGCAGGTTGTGGGGGATTTTTTCTTTGTTCAGCAGGTCGGAAAGTAATTCGGACTTTTCTACACTAGTTGTTCCCACCAGCACTGGACGTCCAATTTTGTGCATCTCAGCACATTCGGAGGCAACAGACTGCCACTTGCCCATCTCAGTCTTATAGACTACATCTGCCAGGTGAGCGCGACGCAAAGTTCGGTTGGTCGGAATAATCGTAACTTGCAAGTTATAGACTTTTTCAAATTCTGTCTCTTCTGTCTTCGCTGTTCCCGTCATCCCTGCCAGTTTGGGATAAAGGAGGAAGAAGTTCTGATAGGTAATCGTCGCCAGGGTTTGAGTTTCATTCTGAATATCTGCCCCTTCTTTGGCTTCAATTGCCTGGTGCAAACCATCACTCCAGCGCCTTCCTGCCAAAACCCTCCCGGTGAACTCGTCCACAATTACCACTTCCCCTTTGCGGACGATATAGTTTACATCTTTGGTGAAAAGCTCTTTTGCCTTAATGGCATTAAAAATATAGTGCGCCCAGGGGTTTTCCGGATCATACAAGTCCTTCACCCGCAGCAGCTGCTCTGCTTTGGCAAAACCCTCATCTGTCATCAGGATATTGCGAGCCTTTTCATCTACCTCGTAATCACCATCATCGTCGTCAGTTTGCTTTACCAGCGATCGCGCTACTTCAGCAGCCTGCATGTATTTTTCCGTTGGACGCTCCACCTGCCCGGAAATAATCAGCGGTGTTCGCGCCTCATCAATCAAGATGGAGTCCACCTCGTCGATGATGCAGTAATTGAATGGGCGTTGCACTACCTCTGCCATTGTCGTTGCCATGTTGTCCCGCAGGTAGTCAAAGCCTAATTCACTATTTGTGGTGTAAGTGATATCGCAGGCATAGTTTCTCTTGCGCTCTGTTGGGCTCATCCCGGATTGAATTAACCCCACACTCAGCCCGAGGAAACGATGCACTTGTCCCATCCACTCGGCATCTCGGCGTGCCAGGTAATCGTTGACAGTAACAATCTGTACCCCCTTACCAGTCAAACCATTCAGATAAGCCGGTAGAGTTGCTACCAAAGTTTTACCTTCCCCGGTTTTCATCTCAGCAATCTGCCCTTTGTGCAGGACGATACCACCGAGTAATTGGACATCAAAGTGTCGCATTCCCAAGACTCGAACTCCGGCTTCCCGAACCACGGCAAAAGCTTCGGGCAAGATGTCATCCAAGATTTCTTCCCGTTCCTGGTCAGTTTTGGCTTTCTCCAGTTGCTGTTTAAACTCTGCTGTCTTCTGCTTTAGTTCTTCGTCAGAAAGCTTCTTGATGTCTTCTTCGAGAAGGTTAATCTCCGTAACTAACGGCTGGAATTTTTTCAGCTTGCGTGCGTTGGGATCGCCCAGTAAGTTCTTCAACATAGCAGTTTTTTATCTTTATCTGAGACTCCCCATGCCGTCATGGGAGGGGGTTCTAATAACTGGTTTGCATGATTGCCAGACTTACCCACTGCCTTTTGTTTGGCTCATGGTTATGCTCATAAAAGAATTTTACCACACAAACCAATATTTACAGAATTCTACCCTTACCGCCTCTGCTTCCCTAAAGAAGCAGGCTTTCCGACTCTCCCTACCCAGCAATTTCAACTTGACAGACTACTACGGAGAATTTTCCCATTCGGGGGTCAGACTGCGATAGTCCAAATTCTTAGCACCCAGGTGACAGCTAACGCAGCTTTGATGGGTGGTAGGTTTGGGCAGGTCAACCCGAGGGTGGAGTGCTTTAAAATAGCGAGATTGCTCCACATAAAGGGGTATTGGTTCGTCAATCGCGACAGAGCGGGAGTAGGTTCTGAGGTAGTCCCAGATGAGTATCCGTGAAATCCCAATGAACTGTGGGAGTTGTTTGCCGTAATGCTTCTGTGGTTTTTCCAATAGCTGCTTCCAGGTTTCTGTAGGCATAACTTCTGGGGGAATGGGGACGTGGCAGCTAGAGCAGCTTTCTAAGTAAAGTTCTTGTCCTACTTGGTAGCGGTCGGGAACTGAATCTATTGATTTTGGATTTAGACTTGGCTTCGCCCCTGCTGACGCAGCGCGTCCCTGCTGTCGCAGCGGGATTTTGGATTTTGGATTGAGAGATTCTGGTGAGAACCAAAAATCCGAAGGAGAGTCGATTGCTAGCGCCATGCCCCATCCTAGGCCAATACTCCACAACACTATTACCAGTAACAAAACAAGGGGCGATCGCTTAGTTTGCCTTTTTTGTCTTCGGTGACAACTTTGCTGCTCAAAATTTGACATCTATTCTTCTACACCCCTCATCAGTTAAGTAACTAATTTTTCAACAGGAACTGAGCGCAGCAGCCTTTCTACAATTGTTTTGGCTTGACGCCCACCCGCTGGAATTAGACGATGAGAAAGCACATGAGGTGCCAGGAACTTAACATCATCAGGAATAGCATAATCTCTCTCCTCCAAGAAAGCCAATGCCTGAGTTGCTCGCTGTAATGATACTGTTCCCCGTGGACTGATTCCCAAGGTGATTTCTTCATCAGAACGGGAGGCTCGCACTAAGTTGAGGATGTATTGCTGTAGTTCGTTTGTGACCTTGACTTGACTAGAGAGAGTTTGTAACTCTTGAACCTCTTCGAGGGAGATACAGGGTTGCAGTTCATCAACGCTCGTTCTATCCTTTTGCCGTTGCAACATCTGGAGTTCTTCTTCTTCAGTGGGATAGCCCAAGCTTAACGAAAGGGTAAAGCGATCCATTTGAGCTTCTGGGAGGGGGAAAGTGCCTTGAAACTCAATCGGGTTTTGGGTGGCAATGACAAAAAACGGTTTGGGAACTTGACGAGCCTGTCCATCTACTGTTACCTGTTGCTCCTCCATCACCTCTAGTAAGGCGGACTGAGTACGGGGCGTTGCCCGGTTAATTTCATCGGCTAACAAAACGTTGGCAAAAGCTGGACCTGCTAGAAATTCAAACTCCCCGCTACTAGGATTCCAGATGTTGGTTCCGGTAATATCCGTTGGTAGCAAGTCCGGGGTACATTGGAGCCGCTGAAATTTACCATTGATCGAGCGAGCGAGGGATTTGGCGAGGAGGGTTTTACCTACCCCAGGCACATCTTCAAGGAGAGCATGACCCCCGCTCAGAAGTGCCACCAACACCAGGCGAATGGCATCGGCTTTGCCAACAATAGTTCGGCCGAGATTTTCAGTCAGTGCACAAATGAGTTCTTTCATAGGAACTGGGGATTTGGGACTGGGTAATTGAATTATGAATTATAGCTTCATAATTTCTCTCGCCCTGTTGCAGTCAGCGGCAATTTGAGCTTTGAGAGCTTCGAGGGAGGGGAATTTTTGTTCCGATCGCAGAAACTTCTCCAGGCTAACGGTAATGGTTTGACCATATAAATCTCCCGTCCAATCTAACAGATGAACTTCCAGTGTGGGGGTAGTGCCATCCACTGTGGGGCGACAGCCCAGATTCATAACTCCTTTGATGGGGGATTGGTGATTGGCGAGCCGACGGGCAGAAATCTTTGATTTCGAGCATCCCAGTGATTGGTGAGTGGGAAGAGGTTTTTCTTCTTCTAGGAAAACACGGACGCAGTAGACTCCATAGCGGGGCAAAAATTTTGAGGGAGGTAGTTGGAGGTTGGCGGTGGGAAAGCCGATGGTTCTGCCCAACTTTTCTCCAGTAACAACGCTTCCGGTAAGGGTGTAGGCTCTTCCTAGCATTCGGTTAGCTTGACTGATTTCACCTTGCTCTAAGGCTTGGCGGATCAGGGAACTGCTGATGCGTACCGTCCCGTCGTCGCCATTCCCTTGACAGGTTTGCTCTGAGGTGATCTTAGCTTCGATCCCAAATTTTGCGGCGATCGCTTGTAAATCTGCTGCAGTTCCCGCTCGCTTATGCCCAAAGCGAAAATCTTCTCCCACACTGATAAGAGATGCTTGCAACTGCTGCACCAAAATTTCTTCCACAAACTGCTGCGGACTCAAGGAGGCTAGTTCTCGGTCAAAAGGCAACAGTACTAACTGCTCAACTCCCAACAGCTCCAGCTGTTTTACCTTTTCTTGGAGGGGTGTTAACAGCTTTCTACTTTGACCCGTGAAAAACTCGCGGGGATGAGGATTAAAGGTGACAACTGTGACATAGGTGTGATTTTTTTCCTTTTCTTTTCCATTGACCAAGGATGAACAACCAATGACACGGGACCCGTTCAAAATTGGTTGCAATACTTGTTGATGCCCCCGATGGATGCCGTCAAAGTTTCCGAGGGCAATAGCGTTTGGCGTTAAAACTTTGGCGGTCGATGATGTTACCCACACGTTTTACATTTTTACATATTTTCGGATTTTCGGGGAGGGAGCATCCCAATCATGCAAATTTAACGTGAGTTCGATATAATAAGTTGTTTAGGTTTTAGTTGCCTTAATCCTGTCAAGGTTGCGTCAACTCAATGGATTGACCTTCACGAGCCAATACTGTATTAGGGAAGGCTAAAGCAGCTTGTTCCGCAACCCGATCAAGAAAATCATCGTTGTGTAAAGGATCGTGGTGAAAAATCACTAGCTGTTTCACCCCTGCTGATTTGGCTACTTTCACTGCTTCCTGCCACGTTGAATGTCCCCAGCCGATTTTACTGTATTCTTTATTGTAGTATTCTTCATCAGTATAAGTGGCATCAATAATGAGCACATCCGCTTCACGAGCGAGCCAGAGGACGTTTTCATCGAGTTTATCGGGAAAATGTTCTGTATCTGTGATATATGCTGCTGAAAGTCCGCGCCAGCTCACTCGATAGCCTACAGCTTCCCCTGGATGATTCAGCTTGCCATTTTCCACTGTCACCTCGCCGATTTGTAATTTTTCTCCCACTTCCAAATCATAAAACTGCAAATCAGCTTGCATGATTTGCAAGGGAACGGGAAAATTCGGGTGGAGCATTTGGTCCTGGAGACGCTGTTTGATGGTTGCTCCATTCGGGGCAGTGGCACCATAGATGTTGAAACTATTTCCCTTGATGAAGGCAGGAACGAAAAATGGGAAGCCCTGAATATGATCCCAGTGAGAGTGGGTGAAAAACAAGTGGCCTTTCACGGGCATTTGTGAAAGTAGGGATTCCCCTAAAACTCGCAAGCCAGTGCCGCCATCAAAAATTAGAAGTTCACCACCTACGTTCATTTCAATACAAGAGGTATTGCCGCCATAATGGACGGTTTCTGCTCCTGGACAGGGGATGCTTCCTCTGACGCCCCAAAACTTAATTTGAAATCGGTTTGGCATAGCAGATATGGATGTTCAGAAGCGGTGTTTCCTCAGGGTTTCGCTAAACCTAGGAATAGGTATTCTATAGTATTTAACTTACTGAACGCACCGCAGTTCACGAGCAAGGTTTATTTTACATAACTTGACATTCTGTTGTAATTATTAACGAAAACTGACTTAATCACTTCCCTAGACCTTGGTAGACTGAAACCTAGCCTTGTATGGGTAATCTGTGAACCCTCCCGTCGATCGCTACACCATCGGGCTGCCAAATCATAGTAAAAACGGCAAGTATAAAAATATGGTAGATACCCTGAAAAAACCAGACTTTGAGGAACTCCGTCCTGGGATAAAAGTCCCAACCAAGGAAACTATTCTAACTCCTCGGTTTTATACTACCGACTTCGAAGAAATGGCGAAGATGGATATCTCGCCTAATGAAGAAGAGTTGAAAGCCATCCTGGAAGAGTTTCGCGCCGACTACAACCGCCATCACTTTGTACGGGATGAGGAATTCAACCAATCCTGGGATAGCATTGATGGGGATACCCGCCGCTTGTTCATTGAATTCTTAGAACGCTCTTGCACAGCAGAGTTTTCTGGCTTTCTATTATACAAGGAATTAGGACGGCGGTTGAAAAACAAGAACCCGTTGCTGGCGGAGTGTTTTACTCTGATGTCCCGGGATGAAGCCCGTCATTCTGGCTTCCTGAATAAGGCGATGTCAGATTTTAACCTGTCCCTGGATTTGGGATTTTTGACTAAGAATCACAAGTACACCTTCTTTAAGCCCAAGTTTATCTTCTATGCTACCTATCTCTCCGAGAAGATTGGTTACTGGCGGTATATCACCATTTATCGTCACTTAGAAGCCCATCCAGAAGATAGGATTTATCCCATTTTCCGCTTCTTTGAAAATTGGTGTCAGGATGAAAACCGCCACGGTGATTTCTTCGACGCGATTATGAAGTCACAGCCGCATATTTTGAATGACTGGAAGGCAAGGCTGTGGTGTCGCTTCTTCCTGCTATCGGTATTTGCGACTATGTATCTCAATGACATCCAGCGTTCTGGATTCTATGCTTCTATCGGTTTGAATGCCCGGGAGTATGATAAGTATGTGATTGAGAAGACCAATGAAACCGCTGGGCGAGTGTTCCCAGTTATTCTGGATGTGGATGATCCAGAATTCTATGAGCGGCTGGAGATTTGCATTAAGAATAATGAGAGGTTGAGGGAACTCGACAACTCCAACACACCGAAATTCCTTCAATTCTTCCAGAAGTTGCCTTCATACATCTCCAATGGTTGGCAATTCCTGCGTTTGTATTTGATGAAACCGATTCGTGTTGAACAGTTGCAGGGTACTGTCCGCTAATTTTTGACCTCTCCACTCCTAAGCTGACGCTATCTTAACCGGGAAATTTGAGGGGCTATAGTACGCCGCCCAAGCCTAACGGCTATGGGCGCAGTACTATAG
>JBFRWF010000458.1:0-6215 GCA_051439465.1 Xenococcaceae cyanobacterium
ATGCGAGATAGCGTGGATGGCTTGAGAGTAACAGTCCAAGCATTGCTACAAGTGGCAGCTCAAAATCAACGAAGAATGGATCAGTTTGAGCAAGAGATGGAATTAGTTAAACAACGCCAAGCAGAAAACGATCAGAGGTTTAATGTTTTACTTGAAGAAGTACGCTATTTGATTCGAGGAAATCGAGAAAATTAGGGCGATCGCACTACGAGATCGGCCCTCGCCCTCGAATTAGGAAAAAGCTGATGAATTCGTAGACAAAGTTTACCCAAATTAAGCTTGACAAAACTTCTTCTAGCCTATATTTTAAGGCTTCGCGCCCGTTATATGGAACTCACGTTAACCAGGGAAGTTTGGGAAAAACAGCTTAAACATCCCTGCACCGACAGCCAAGACAAAGCCAACCACAACGGAACGATTGATAAATTCTTGAGTGTCTAAGCGTTTGCCAATTCCTTTTACCTCGGCTTCGAGTGTCTTAATTTCTCCTTTTAGCTCGATTTCAAGCCTTTTGATTTCTCCTTCAAGTTTGGCTTGCCCGATTTTGATCTCAGTAACGTCTTGTTGAAGAGTATCTAGCTTAGTTTCAAACTTCTCATCAATCCTGTCTAGCTTATGATTAATTTGCCCTAAGACTTCCTCTAGTGAGTAAGTTACTGTAAGGGGTGTTTGACTCATGGGTTAAACTCCTATTAGTTAAAATTGTACTACAGTTGCTACTCAAACCCCTTCCTCTCCGATTTTAAAATCGGAATTTCCACACTGTCGTGAGGTTTTAGATGAATTGGCCTGAGACTGTTGATAACACCATTAAACGCTTGAATAGCGTCAAACGTATCCTCAAAGGAATGTTTACTGGGCGAGACCAGGCAATAGACCTACTAATACTAGCCACAGTTTGCCAAGAGCATTTGTTGCTAGTAGGGCCTCCAGGAACTGCCAAGACAGCAATTATTAATCACTACACCGACCTCATAGATGCCCAGGAATTTTCTTATTTGTTGACCCGCTTTACTGAACCTTCAGAGCTTTTTGGACCTCTGGATCTAACCGCCTTCCAACAAGGGACTTACAATATTTGCACTGAAGGAATGCTTCCACAGGCACAAATTGTCTTTCTTGACGAAGTATTCCAGGGCAGTAGCGCCATCTTAAATTCTCTGCTAACCATTCTCAATGAGCGAATATTCTACAACGGGTCTCAACGTCAAGCTGTGCCCCTGATCTCTCTGATTGGTGCCTCTAACATTGTGCCAGACGATCCATCACTGCGAGCCTTTGCAGATCGATTCGTGCTGCGTTTAGAGGTCAACAAAGTTGAGGACGACCAGATTGACGAGCTTCTAGCTCAAGGCTGGGAACTAGAACGGGAGCGAATTGAAGCTGCTAAGCGGACAGTGACAGGTCAACCAGGAAGCAAAGTATTGCCCAATGTGAAACTGGAGGACATCCTTGCTCTGCATGGACGACTACTGGAAGTAGTTTTAGCCAAAATTCAGCCAGAATATAGTCGGTTGATTCGTGAACTTAGAGCAGAAGGGATGGACTTCTCAGATCGGCGGGTGGTTAAAGGCTTAAAGCTAATTGCCGGTGCCACCTTATTACGGGGAGCAACATCGGCAGAAATAGTTGATTTGTGGCCCTTATTCCATCTCTGGGATAGACCAGAAGAAGGAGATGTTCTCAAAACTGTTTTGCAGCCACGCTTAGAAGAAGTCGGACTCCAATTTGTAGATAGGTTCCGATCCATATCTGAGATTATCATGGACTTAGAGACAATCCAATCCCAAGAACCCCTTTTATCTTCAGAATCCGCTGTCGGTGCTCATTTAATGGCACTCAATAAGCTGAGGCATGAACTTATTGCCAATCATCCCCATGACTTGGAAGCTCGTAAACAAGTTGAGTTAGCGATTCAACAGGGTTTGACTAGATTGGAAGTTAGTTTATGAATAGGGAACAGGGAACAGGGAACAGGGAATAGGGAACAGGGAACAGGGAACAGTTAAGATTAGCCGCTCTTGGAGAATATTGGCGGCGATCGCACCTAGCCCTTTAAGTATTTGAAACTGGAGGTCATTATGAATTTATCACCAGCCTATCTAAAGCAACGAGAAGATTGGAAACAAGAAGGCACTTTAGAAGAAAGACACTCAATGATAGCAAGTCTTCTTGAAGGACGATTTGGAACGCTAGATTCGGAATTATCTGGTTTGGTCGAACAGATTGGACAGCTCGGGCGAGGGGAACGCACCCAGTTACTCCTTTCACTGTCGAATTTGTCCCGTGAGCAGTTGTTACAAAGATTTTTTTGAAGAAGGCAGCGAGTGTCTTGGTCGGAAAATCGAGATTTGGGGGCTCTCCCGACATCATGGGGTAAAATGTTGGTTTATATTACATTTTTTTGGGCGCAAGCCTTGCGCCCCTACATTTGGGAAATTATCCTGCTGTAGGGGCTTACGGCGTAAGCCCGCTTATTAGATAACCTCTGCTTATCACCATAGATACAGGAGAGCCATTAGTGATAAAAAAGTAGGTTGGGTTGAACGAGAGTGAAACCCAACATAAGCGATCTGGGTGTTGGTTAGGCTACGCCGCTCTTCGAGAATGTTGCCTCAACCCAACCTACACAAATGTCTTTTTTTCACCATCAATCCGATAGAG
This sequence comes from Xenococcaceae cyanobacterium, assembly GCA_051439465.1. GTDB lineage: Bacteria > Cyanobacteriota > Cyanobacteriia > Cyanobacteriales > JBFRWF01 > JBFRWF01. The sequence continues at coordinate 2,665 of JBFRWF010000458.1, forward strand.
CTAATTGAAAAAACGAATATCGCTTTCTGTTCCCCGTTCCCAATTCCCAATTCCCTGTTCCCTTTAATTGTATGAAATATTATGTGCAATCCCAGAAGAATCAGAGTAACAGCCACAAGACAGCTAGATCGAGCTTGGCAAAGGGAAGTGTCCCGAACCGTTCAGTTGCACGAACAAGTAATTGGTGAAGCAAGAGTACGACAGCCCCTTGATTCAACTCTAGGTGTGCCAGCCTTGCGGGCTCTTGAATCAGCCTTGGCTGCTGATGAATCAGGCTGGACTGAAGTTGAGGAAGGGTATCGCTATGAAGTTGAAGGCGGTTATGTTACCTACCTCATAGATGACCAGGTATTAGAAATCGTGGCGGTATTGGAGGATGAGGTTCACTCATCAGGAAAAGAAACAAGACAGCTAGAAGGAGTGGTTAGAACAGAGATTTCAGCAGAGGGAGAAGGAAAATATTACGATGATGGTTGGGGTGGACGTACCAGAGAAGTTGCCGAAAAAGAGGCACAAACGGCCGCCCAGAGAGAACTCGACGAGGTGGCAGGCTCCCAAATTGAACAAGCTACTCGTGAAGCTGAAGCTCAGGCATCAGAAGAGATTGAATCCGCCGCCCGTGCCCAAGCTGAAGACCAATTACAACAAATAGCTGCCGAACGTCGAGCCGTCCTCTCAGAACAAGCAAGACAGCATCTTGACACTGTAGGACTTCGTTGTCGTCAGGCTTTTCATCGAGTTCTGGCCCAAGCTTACCGAGATGCCATCCTCGCTTATGCTAGGCGTAATGGAGCCGAGAATATTCAGTGTAGTGAAGAAGAGAATATCGTGGAAATTGAATTCAGCCTACACTGAGAGGGTGCATCCCAATTTGGATGGTTTTGTCACGAACTCGCCGTTAAGTCTCGCGACTCTAACGGGAGCTTGAAGCGCGACCTGCAAAAGGTCATTTGGATTGGAGTAGCGCACTCCCTAGGGATTTCCACCCCTAGCCCTCACGGAAAAGACTCATTGAGTCCGGTCACTTCCAGAGTAAGTAATGAAACGGAAGGAATGCAGACCCCGAAAGTAGCCAAAGCTGCTAGGGATTAAGCGGTAAGGAGCAAGAGGGAACGAGATGGAAGGATGAACATCGTCTAAGTTGCTGAATAAACTGCGTTATCCCGTGAACAGCCAAATTATCCCTGATAGGCTGTAACCAAAAGGTAAGAGAATGGGTATAGATAGTTTCAAGTTATCTATACGTGGAAACAGAATTTCTCCGCATAATAGGCAACCATCCTAACCAACTCAGAAACTCCAAATCATGTTTATAACGGGAGTCCTCTTCCCGCATTTTAAGATGGATGTCAGAGTGCGATTTCGATTTAATAAGGTAACTGGCGAAGTTGAAGTATTCGAGGTAACCGATGAGGGGACGATGCGTTTGTCCGAGGCGGAACACAACCGCCAACACGATCTCATTGCGGCTGAATTAGGCAATGTCATTGAGCGAAATCCCCGAATAATGGAAGTATTCCCTACCAATATTGAGCCAATTGTAGGCGCAATTCCCGAACAACCAAACACTGATGAATCTTTAAGTTCTTCTGAAACTCAAGACCAGAAAGAAAAACAGAATGAGTAATCCCCAAAATCCAACTAATAGAGAATTCCTAGAAAAAGCCGCCCAATGCTATATCAAAGCAGGATGGTTAGATGAAGCAGGTCGAGTGTTGGAAAGTCTAGGAAAATATAGTCAAGCAGCCCATTGTTATGAACAACAAGAAAACTGGTCAAAAGCGGCACAGTGCTATGAGAAAGAGCCAGATTTGTCAAAAGCAGCCCAATGTTACCTCAAGGCGTCCCAACCGGATGCGGCAGTAGAATGTTGGCATCAAGGAGGAGAACCCTTAAAAGCAGCTTGGATAAGAGCAGATTCCCTGAAGCAGAGATATCAACCCCTAGCAATCTTGGCAGAGTTAACCCCAAAAACAGAAACAGAAGCTCTAGAAATAGAACTAATAACAGCCAGATGTCAAGCTAGTCCCAGAAAGAACAGCCAAGCAGCCTCTTGCCTGAGAAAGCTATTAGACTTTCAGGTAAGTATAGGGGACAAACACCTATATGAATGGGGATTAAGAATCGCACAAGTTATAAAAAGACCAGATTTAAGGGCTTTAATCTACGCAAGAACAGTAAGAGCGAAAATACCTAATGCCATTGAAGAATGGGAAAAATGGGCAATTGAGAAATTAGGAGACGCCACAGGAATACCATTACCAGAAGAATTGGAATCCTTTTCTTTCGAGACAGTTAAGGTAAACGACTCTGGGGAGATAATCAAAAGCGAAACCCACACAGCTCAATACTTCATCGAAACCTTACCAGGTGACGTTGAACTAGAAATGGTGGCTATACCAGGTGGTACATTCATGATGGGAACAGAAGAGGAAGAAATCGAAAGACTGTGTCAAAAATTTGGTCAGGACTGGTATAGAAGTGAAAAACCCCAACATCAAGTAACCGTTCAACCCTTCTTCATGGGGAAATATCCAGTGACACAGAAGCAATGGAAGGCGATCGCATCTTTGCCTAAAGTAGACATTGACCTGGAATTAGACCCCTCAGAATTCAAAGGAGATTCCAGACCAGTAGAACAAATAAATTGGTATGAGGCAGTGGAATTCTGTAAAAGGTTGTCAAAAGCCACAGAAAGAGACTATAGACTGCCATCAGAAGCCGAATGGGAATACGCTTGTCGAGCCGGGACTTCCACCCCCTTCTACTTTGGGGAAACCATGACAGGAGAGTTAGCTAACTATCGTGCCTCAAATACCTATGCTAATGAACCTTCAGGAGAATATATAGAAGAAACCACCCCCGTGGGTCAATTTCCCCCCAATAGCTTTGGATTATACGATCTGCACGGGAATGTGTGGGAGTGGTGTGGCGATGAGTGGCATGAAAATTACCAAGGAGCGCCTACGGATGGCAGTGCTTGGCTTGATGGGGATGAGAATTATTCTCCATTACGAGGCGGTTGCTGGGGCAACTATCCTCAAGACTGCCGTTCCGCGTACCGCGGCTACGGTTATTGGCGCGGCGGCCGCGACTACGATTACGGTTTTCGTGTAGTCTGCGGTTCCGGGAGAACTCAATAACCCTTTTCTCTTTTCCCCTCTTACCCTTTACACTTTTTTTACTTTTCCCTTTTTTCCGCCGTCAGGCGGATCGAATTTTTAAGAGTAATATTAAGATTTGTTAAGAACAGGATAATCAATCGGTTATATAATTTATTAAAGGGGCGCTCCTAAGAAAACGTGAGTTCGTCGAACTCACGTTAATATTAAGGAAATTGATGATGGCAGTTGAACGTTGGACCGATGAGATGCTTGATGAGTTGGCTTCAAGCGTCGGTGAGATGCGAGATAGCATGACCGATATGCGAGATAGCATGACCGATATGCGAGATAGCATGACCGATATGCGAGATAGCGTGGATGGCTTGAGAGTAACAGTCCAAGCATTGCTACAAGTGGCAGCTCAAAATCAACGAAGAATGGATCAGT
>JBFRWF010000459.1:0-23567 GCA_051439465.1 Xenococcaceae cyanobacterium
TCCCGGTAAATAAGATTGAATTTTATTCTTGGTAATTGTGGCTAAATCTTGCAGGAAAGTGGCAAAACTATGCACTGGTAAGTTCTCTTCAGTTCGTTTAGTAGCAGCTTTAGACTTCGCTTTTTTCTCCTTTTGCGTCTTAGCTAACTCTGTTTCAATTTTATCTTGTCGTTCTAACAACCAATCCATTGCTAAGTACAATTCGTCTTCATCTGCTGTCTAATGTCCTAACACTTCACCCAAACTGGAGAAACAGGTTTCGCTATTAATCCCTCTGGCCCCTGTAAATCTTAAGAAATCATAAAAATACATGGGTACAGCACTGAGGAGGCAATCATCCTATGCTATGCCTAGTCAGACTTTGAGGCAAATTTAGTACATTTGTACGGGTAACTTCAGACATGTGGGAATTTCTCAATCCCAACTTGTAGTCAAATCGACTAGTCACCCGCAATTGTAACCGAGAGGATTACCCAGAGGCGGAGCGGCGCACCTTGCCCACCGTGCTCAAGACGTCCACAAGCATGTCTAGCGCGATATCCCTGCCGGGGCAGATGCGCCCCGCGCTGCGATCGCCGACAGAGTGGAAGCCCATGTGGAAAGGACAGAGGTTCTCCCGCTTCGCGTTGAACTCGTAAGCTGTGGAGCCCCAGAAACCCTTGTCCAACAGCCCCAGGCTCATCGGGATGAGCACCTTGGTACCCGCCGGGAAGGTTCGCTCCCTGCCCGCCACTGTTGCCGTGAAGGGCTCGGTCGCCAACCGGTGCGTGGCGCTGACGGGTGCCCACAGCCGGGCGCACTCTAGGAGGTAGAGCCGCACTGACTCCCGGTCGTCGAGGTCGAGATCGTCCCAATAATTGGTTGGATCTATGTCGGATGTCTTTTGTCCCTGATAGGCGGGAAGAGGCCGGTAGCCCATTGCAGTGTAACCGAGGTGCAGCGGGCCCTGCAGCGCCGCGATGCTCATGATGGATGTCATGAGCTTTGCCAGTTCGCGTCTAGTCATGAAGTTGTGCTCGGGGCTACCCTCCTTAAAGCTCGCGAGGGCCGGCGAATTCTCATAGATCGTCGCCGCCCGCTCTATGAGATCGGGCATGTCCCCGTGTCCCTTCAGGTTCAGGGCCTGCATCAAACTGCCGACGCTGGCAAAGTAGTGTAGCGTGCCCAGGCGCGTGTAGTGCAGCTCCGTCAGGAGGCTCACCGACTCCTCGTCGTTGGGGTCCAGCCCAAAGAGCACGTAGTGAAAGTACCGAACTATGAACCCCATCCAGCCCTGTCCATCGTCGGTGAAGAAAGCCCCGCCGTGGCCGTGGGGCATATCCAGGTAATCTGCTGCCAATTTGTCAAGAAGCCGCCTGGCAGTCGCGTCGCGCTGGCGAGCCGTCGCGGCATCGTTCAGGACGTACTCCTCCATGCATTTCCTGAAAGCCCCATGGTCGCCGCTGCCGCCTGCCTCCTCATCTGAGAGAGCAAGCAGGAAGACGTTCCTCCCGCCGACATCTTGGTTAGGTGCATGATTCGCATCCAGCACGGAGGTGCCGAGGCGCCACGTGCGGGCCTGTGGTGAGGTGAGCGCTGTTTCGAGCGTTTTGAATTCACCCATCACCACTTGCCCAGCGCAGCAGAAGTTGGAATCGAAGGTGAGCCGCTTGGAGTCCAGGTACGTGGGGTTGTTCGCCAAAAGGCCCTCGACGAGGCTGATGATTGGGAGGAGAACCCTGCTACACATCTTGTTCGGGTTCTGCAGCGCCCAGGCCTGAAAACTGTTGAGCGCAAGGTCCATGAACGATGCGGTCTTGGTTTGCTGCTTCCTTGGGGGATCGGCTGGGGGCACACTCATTCTCTCTTTCTCATGAGTCATAGCTGACAATGTGATTAACCTTGAACATCTAAGACTGAAGTGCGTTACACTTGTGTTTTCCTTGAGCCCTAACCTGGCGATCGCTGCGTTAGAGGCTTAAGCCGGGACAAGAGAAATTTTCTTGAGAATTCCCTATCCGTGAAAATCCGCGTCATCCGAGTTATCCGTGTTCCATTCCTATAAACACTGTACCACTTGCACATCTACTACTTTGCGACTTAAACATCAGCCTCTAACAATAACTGTTCCATGGTTTCCCACACCAGCCCTTGCTGAATATAACGAGGCGCATCAGGGTTGTAGGGACTGGCCACTCGGTCGATGCTGATAATCCTTGCTCCTTCTGGCAGGACTGCCACATCCGGATCAAAAGAGGTCGGACGCATCAAAGAACTTGAAAAACCTTTGAAAATTGCAATTTGGTCTTGTTCACCGGCAATTTCAGTCGTAACTAGCAAAACTTCTTGGGGACGCTTAATAGTGTATTGTTCCAAACGCTGACCGATGGATTTAGACATTGCTCTTACTGGGAACTAGGAATTGGCAATTGGAGACTGGGGAGTGAGAAGTCTGTATAGCTCACTGCTTATTGCTCAAGGGCTGAACGTCCCTGCCTGCCTAGCCGAATCAAAACAAAGTAGGACAAGTAAATCAGATAAAAAATCAATCCCACTATTCCCAGAAATCCCAAGAATCCAGGTGTTGAGTCACGATGAAAAATCTCCTTGTATCCCCAAGGTGCTTCTAGCCAGACCTTACAGAAGGGAGTTTTAACCACCCATAGAGGAAATGCACAAGAGAGGAAAGGAAGACTAGCTATTGCCCCCAAACTACAGTAAATCGTCACCGCCCAGCGCCACGAAGTCAGCACCAGTTTGAAGGCACTTTGTGGCAGATCCCTAATCTCGTCGTTCAAATCCACCCAAAACCAGAGAGAGATGGGAATGAGAATCCGGGCAGATAAACCAGTGATAAAGCTAATCGACAAAGCGGGGATCATCAAGTAAATTGTAATCATCAGCAGACTGGCAACACGCCAGTAGATGATCAATAGACGCTGAATTGCCTCAGATTTCCGGACAAAAGCCCAAATCAGCAGAATTAGCGGCATGATCGCAGTAAATAACACTGCTAGTCGGTAGTCTGTCCATACTAGTGGTCGAAACCAGATTTCATCCATTTGCCTTGCTCGTTGCTGAAATGACCTTCAATCATTCTAAAGGCATCAGAACAGTCTAGAACACCGATTCAATAATCTGAGGGGGTAGGGCCACGGCGACATAAATATCTCGATCAGGTGCAGAATGTTAATCTTTGCCACTGCAGCAAAAAAACAAGCAGTGGGAATCGCTACTACCGGATTCCCACTGCTATGGTGTTCCTGCCTCGGTGGCCGAGTCGAGCCTAAAAGTTCAACCTTTAGTCCTCGTAAACCCGGCACTCAGCGGCTTCGGGATTATCATCGCAGTACTGCTCCAGAGAAGTTTTCTGAGGCTGATTTTGGCGTTGATGAGCTGCCTCTGCTTGTAATTCTTCGACAGCATCCCAAGCAGCAGCACATTCTCCGGAAGTTGCTCCTTCGGCATCACAGACGACTCTAGCTTGTGAGCGCTCTTGTTCGATTTTTTCTTGTATGTTGCTCATTACCCCTCTTATTCGAGTTATTTCTCTACACCTTCTTTTTATCTATCAAACTGTAACAAAACCTCTTAAAATTAGCAGATTTTGAAATCTAGATAAGGCATCGGTGACACCAGCAAGTTTTAACATGAACTGCTCCAATCTGCTCCGCTGAGATTGGAGTTTCCCAATATCTCATATTGTATCTAAGCGAAGCTTAGTTACAATAAAGAGCATCATGTGCTTTTAACGCTTCTCTTGGCAAGCTTACTAATCAAGTCCGGCAGACTCAAAGAGCAGAGGCTTAACCATCTGCGTCAGCAGCGACGAAGTCACTCGACGTTTAATGAGGTTAGTTCCTAGCCCCAAAGTTTTAGGGGAGAATAAGGAATTCTCCACAAAGCACTCAATCCTCTGGTTGCTTGCTTCAAAACTATTATAAGACAAAGGTTTGAAGGAGTCTAATAGCCGAAGCCTTCTAAGAAACACAAGGGGGAGAGGGGGAGAGGGGGAGACGGGGAGACGGGGAGACGGGGAGACAGGGAGACGGGGAGACGGGGAGATAAATTTTCAACGAAAAAATCAGCTTTCTCCCTCTGCTTCCTCTGCTCCCCCTGCTTCCCCTGCTCCCCCTGCTTCCTCTGCTCCCTCTGCTTCCTCATCAGTGATATCTTAAGTTAGCAATTCTGTGCTGAATTGATCTTAATCTCTTAAGATTTAACCATAACTCGCTCCTCAACCATCTTTTCAACAGGCTATTCTTGTCACAAAACCCATGGCTAATCAGATTCAGTGGACAAATGCCTTATCAACTCGCCCCTCTTTAGAAGCTGCAGTGGCGGAGGTAGTAGACGGCGTTGAGGGATCTATGTCTGGCGCTCCAGACATAGGAATCTTGTTTATCTCCTCAGCTTATGCTAGTGACTATCCCAGGCTGATGCCCTTGCTCTTAGAAAGATTACCGATACCAGTGCTAATTGGCTGTGGCGGCAGCGGAATTATCGGAATGAACTCCCAAAATCAGGTTCTCGAAGTCGAGGGCAATCCGGCTCTTAGCCTCAGTGCAGCATTCTTACCAGATGTTGAGGTCAATCCCTTGCGCATCTCGGCTGAAGAGTTACCGGATTTGGATAGCTCTCCAGAAGCTTGGGTGGAATTAGTTGGTGTTCCCCCCCAGAAACAACCCCAGTTCATTTTGTTATCAGACCCCTTCTCATCTAGAATTAACGACCTGCTAGAAGGGCTGGATTTTGCTTATCCTGGATCAGTTAAGGTGGGAGGATTGGCAAGTGCTGGCTCAAGGGGTGTTCAAAGTAGTTTGTTTTACCATTCACAGGATCGCCCTGGTAAATTTTTACACAGTAATGGCACTATCGGCGTGGCTTTAAGTGGCAATATTGTCCTAGAAACCATTGTGGCACAGGGCTGTCGCCCTATCGGCCAGCCATATCGGGTGAGCAAAGGAGAGCGCAATGTCATTCTGGAACTGGCGGACACAGATAACACGGATATGACAACAGAAGAATCCTACTCCCGTCCTCCTCTGGAAGTGCTGCGAGATATAATCCAAACTCTGAGTGAGAAAGATCGACAATTAGCTCAGAACTCTCTGTTTATTGGTATTGCTAGGGATGAATTCAAACTCCAACTAGGACAAGGAGACTTTTTAATCCGTAATTTGTTGGGAGTAGATCCAAAATTCGGGGCAATTGCCATTGGCGATCGCGTTCGTCCTGGTCAACGGATCCAGTTCCATCTGCGGGATTCCCAGACTTCTGCGGAAGACCTGGAACTTCTACTGGACGACTATCAACAGGAAAAAGGTGATGCTCCCCCTGCTGTTGGTGCTTTAATGTTCTCCTGTTTGGGACGAGGAGAAGCACTCTATGGAAAGCCTAATTTTGACTCCGAGCTATTCCGCCGCTACCTGAAGAATATTCCACTGGGGGGCTTTTTCTGTCATGGTGAAATCGGTCCAGTGGGAGGGAGAACTTTTCTACACGGCTACACCTCAGCATTTGGGATTTTTCGTCAGTCCTGACTGGTGATTGGCGATGGGCGATTCGATGCGCAGTCCTTATTGCCTTAGCAGGGACGAAGTCTAGAGGAGATTTATAAAATAAATCTTAACACAGCTTGATTGCTTGGTTTTGGTGGGTTACGGCGGATAGTTAGTTAGCAGGTTAGTAAGATGAAGTTATCGCCGCCTAACCCACCCTACGTAAGGGTTTAATATTTTCTTTATAGATACCCTCTAAGACGAGCATCGTCGAGCATTGCAGTGATTGGTGACTGGGAATATAGCTCTGAAGATACTAGCATTATTTCTGGAACCTCGTATTAATCAGCAGGCAAGGATACAAAGTTGTGAGTATAAAATTGTCAGATTTTCAAGTATGCGATCGCGATCTTCCCGATGAAACCTTATCTCGGTATTTGTCCGCTGAGGCGATCGCTCTGGATACTGAGACGATGGGATTAATCCCCCAGCGCGATCGCTTGTGTCTTGTGCAGCTATGCGATCCAAAAGGTTATGTCACCGCCATCCGCATTGCCAGAGGACAAACAGAGGCTCCTAATTTAAAACAGTTAATGGAAGCTGCCCAAATCGTCAAGGTGTTCCACTTTGCTCGCTTTGATGTTGCTCAGCTACGTTATACTTTTGGCATTGAAACCCAACCAATTTTCTGTACAAAAATTGCCAGCAAACTTGCCCGCACTTACACTTCTAATCATGGTTTAAAGAGTTTAGTAGGAGAATTAGAAAAAGTAGAACTGGACAAAAGCTCTCAAAGTTCAGATTGGGGCAATGCAGCTCACCTCTCAGATGCTCAACTCAGCTACGCTGCTAATGATGTGCGCTACTTGCTGAGTGTACGGGAAAAACTGACAAAGATGCTCAAGCGAGAAGAGCGCTGGGAATTAGCGCAACAGTGCTTTGAGTGTTTACCTGTGTTCGTTTCTCTGGATTTGCTGCAATATAAAGATGTTTTTGAACATTAATAAAATCCTCTTTCCCACAACACGCAAGCGATCGCTCTTGGCGTTGACTTGACCAAAGGGCGATCGCTTACTAATCAGGAGGATTACAAGGATTGTTTCCCTTTGATTTCATTGTTACAGGTTCACCCGTCTCGTTACAGACAAATAACCGTACTCTACTGCAATCGTGGAAAGGCAAGGTCCGTCAAGCTGCCGTTGCTCGTTTGCCAGTAGGGACTGTCCCTACTATTGAGCCAGTACAAGTCATCATCACCCACTATTACGATACAACTTCCCTCGATATTGATAATATTGCTAAACCTATTCTAGATGCCTTAAATCTTTTAGTTTATATTGACGACAAACAAATTACCGATCTCACGGTGAGGAAGCGCGACATCAATAGTCTTTTCCGAGTTCGGAGAATGCCTGCTGTTATTGCTCAGGCATTTGCCACAGGTGAACCATTTGTTTATGTAAAAATTGATGTACCACCTGATCCAACGGAGTTAAGTGTATGACCTTGGAATTAGAGAAGTTGGAAGTACAGGACAGAGCGGAAACTTCTGAATCTGAACAGGCAAATGCCTCAGCTGACAACTCCTTGTTGTATGATTACCCTCGTCGAGATTCATATGATATTCAGGTTTATCTGGCAAGGGTTTTAGAGATTATCGAGATGGGGGCTTTTGATTCTGCTGTTTGTTCGGTTGTCTTTACGGCTGAGACAGTGATGCGACTGGTGGCAGAACAACACTCGATTGATTTTGAGTCTCAAATGCCGACGGAACTGGTTCAAACTTTTTTAGCTCGGAGTTTAATTGCCCAAGAAGATTACAAGATATTGATTAGGGCAATTGATATTCGGGATGCGCTAATACACAAGGGGAAAAAGATAACCATTGACTCCAGTTTTGTTCACCAAGCTGTTGAAGTGGTGCAGCATCTTTTGAGGCAAGCTGGAGAGAGTGAGGATGAGATCTGAGTCAGTAAGAGAGCGCAATTGCGCTCTCTGAAACAGCACGGGCGATTGAGCAAAGTCCACGCTTCGCGATCGCAATGAATAATTCTCTCTCTGGCAGAATGGGAAGTATCTGAAGTTGTTACCCTCTGGCAAGGATTACACCATGACTACCGATCTCATGATGCTTTCAGTTGCTTTTACTGATGACAGAATTATCTTCGCCTCAAACAATGTTTGACTCATTCGAGCAGGGATTTGAGGATCGCGATTGCCATGAATAAACAAAACTGGCATCTGTAAAGAACTAATTTTTTGAATAGAGTCAAATCGCTGTCTTAGAAGTAGATCCACCGGAAACAGCCAAAATAGACCAAACCGCTTGGTCATGTCTCGCAGATTGGTAAAAATAATTCCTTCACTGCAGGTTGTGTTTCCTGCAGATAGTGCACTTCTGGTGCTTCAGGAGTGCCACCAACCACACCAAAAATAACTCCATGCTCTTGGGATGGTTGACTGCTAGGGCAAAGCACTTTGTTTTTCTGACTATTCATTAGCTTATCTAAGCAATTGGCAGTTCTCCTTTTCGGTAAGCAGCAATGAGCTCGTCACGACTATTTATTCCTGTCTTGACTAGCAAGCGGCGAAAATATTTCTCGACGTTTCTAAGCTTTGTATCTAAACGGAAAGCAATTTCAAAATCCGTCAAGTCCTCAACAATTAATTTTAGCACCTGCTTTTCTCTCGGAGTCAGCTCAATTTTGCAGACTGGCTTATCAGATCCCAGATGTACATGCTTAGGTGGCTCAACCAGACCGCGAAGGATCAAACCCAACTGGGAATCGACTTCCTCTAAACTTGACATCTTCAGCAACTTTCTGGCAATAGAAACTAGTTCTTCTGGCTCAAATGGCTTGAATAACGAGGCATCCCATTCCTTCCGATAGCCTGGAATATTTGTAACGGAAAACTCTCTTGGAATCAGAAACAAGATGGGAATCAACTCGAACCCCGGTTCATTTCGCAGTTGTTGAGCCAGGGATTTCTCTTTTCGCTGAAGGGACTCGCAATCATAAATCACTAGCTGTGGGCAATCGCTCAGGAGTTTTGTCCGGTCAATCTGCTTCCCATCTGCCAGTTGAACTTGGAATTCTTCACTATCTTCCAGATAACACTTAATAGCTTTAGCAAGCCCCTGATCGGAGCTACACACTAAGAGTCGCCTCTTAGCTTTTCGAGCAGCGATTGCCCAAGCAACTGCATTCTCAACTGCAGGATCTAGTTCTTGAGGTTGAACCGACTTGGGAGTAGACAGAGGCGGAATTGTCTGCTCTTGGAGGTCTTGCTTTCCTTGATCGTGCGACATTTTTTCCTCCTTCCCAGACTTTGCCTGGGAATGTGAGAGGTTTTTGGGATTACTGAATTGGTGTTCTAGAAGGTTCCTGTGGCAAAGCTGACGAACGGCGCAGATCCAACCACTGTTGTAAAATTATGGCAGCAGCTTGACGGTCAATCAGCCCCTTATTGCGGGAAGAAAAGCGCTTCTGAGCTTTTAGCTGTTCTTCGGCTTCCAAGGATGTTAGCCGTTCATCTACATACTCAATCGGCAAATTTAGGGCTGCTGACACTCTTTTAGCAAATTTTTGCACCTGTTGCGCCTGGAATCCCAGAGTTCCATCCATCGAATAGGGTAAACCAACTACTAGCACTTGAACTTCCCGTTCCTCCACCAGCCTTTTTAGCTGTTCTATATCCTTCTTAAAGGAAGTACGCTCAATAGTTGTCAATCCCGTGGCAATCAAACCTGTCCCATCACATCCAGCTACGCCAACGCGCTTTTTTCCGACATCCAATCCCAATGCTGAGATTCTTTGCATTTTTCACTTTCGTCCCTAACTCTTTTGACTTTTGACTTGCTAAGCATGATGTCCATTTCCAGTCGTTTCTGGAGGCTCTCCTGATGTACCCTCCTTAGAAAGGGGACTACCAGATTTAGAGTCAGGGACATCTTGATGTTTAGAGGTCTTTTGAGATGGCTGGGAAAGGGACTTGAGCCAAGACATGCGCGTCGGAATCGGCGTGCGAGGAGCTGGCTGGAATCCTTTGAGTACCTCGGACAACTGTAGCCCTTCCAACGGTTTTGTCTCTCGCAGCTTATGCCACACAGAACGAGACATCAGTAAGGTGTGTTCAATCCGAGAAGCTCCTAGCTTTTCAAGATACTCCTCTCTCTCTGACTGATAGTCAGCGGAAGCCAGTTCCAAGGACTGAGGCGGTAAACTCTGAACAATCTGCGCCATTTGAGCCAGTAACTTGGGATATAACCAAGTATAGGCAGGGTGGACAGTAAGCTGTGCTTTATGAGGTTGAGAGCCATCATTACACAGTTCCAGCTTAAAATAGCCAATGGCTGCTTTGCGTTGGGGTTCAAAGACGTAGCCACTAACAACCTCAGTATGACCGAACCACTGCCTTAGTTTAGTGAGAAAAGCGCTCAGAAAACTGGTTTTGAAATCTTGGGTGTGGCGGTCAAAAACTTGACGCAGCAATGGGGGCATGGATACACAATCCAACTGATAGAGGAGCTGGGCATCGATATTGCTGACGGGCAGGAGGTTGGGTAAATCTGGATTGTGTTGGGCTAATTGTTCGAGCAATTCAGGAGCGATCGCCCAGTAGGTCATCTGTGCTAAGGGCTGAAACCCATTATGCCGATATAGTGCCAGGATAGTTTTCTGATGAATGTTGACTTCCAGCAGCCAAGTCCGCGCCTCCCAGATGGTTTCAAAACAGTGGCGTAAGAGCTGGGAACCGATTCCTTTTGTTCCTGTAATTAACTCTGGTTGAGGGGTATTAGCATCCACTAGCACCCGCTCCACTCGCCAAGTACTGCGGGTACTGTTGAACGGTGAAACCTGAATCCAACCGCGAAGCTGCTGAAATTGCTCGGCGACATAAACGCAGAAGTGGTAACGAAAAGGATTGGGAAACAGACTCAAAAACTTCAGCAGTCCGTACCAGCGTCGAACTTGTTGTAATTGCCTCACTAAAGCGACTGAGCAACTATGCTGATCGACCTCACAAGACTCAGCTGCGAGGGTTTCGATTGCCTCTAAGTCGCGATATTGTACCGGGCGAATGGCAATTTTTGTATTTTCAGGAAGAGATGAAGTCATTTTGAGCACAGATATTATCAGGCCAATAGCAGACAGACTGGTATTGCTTCGAGGGGCAGTTGGTTGCCTACTGCCATTATCTTAACTATTTTAATGGGCAATGGTTTGGCTCGGTTTTATCCCGAAATACTCCGATATAGCAGTTCTAATCTTGTAGACTCTTTGAGCTTGTGATTGGTGAGGAGGTGACTGGGAATTATTGGTGACATCCTCCCACCGCTAATTGCTATCGCAATCTTGAGCTAAGCGCTCGACGTTATTTTTTTTAATTAATAAGGACGAGTGCTTAGTCAAAGCTAGCGGGGGCTTCCCAATCTCACGATTAGGCATTAGAGCCCTACGCCCGTTATCTAGGCTCATCGCCCCCTACACCTCGACTAGGACATCGGTCAAGTATTCAGACTTGACAGAATGCTGCGGTTGTGTATCTAGGATTTGGGTTTTTGGGTTGGTTAAGTGTATGGGCCCATAGAACGCGGATGACGCGGATGACACAGATTATCACTGATTTTGCTCGCCAACACTTGGGGAGGTATTGATTGCATATCACCTCTTTTTTGTCAACCCTTATTTCTTGACCGATACGCTAGTCCCTAATCCCCAATTCCCAATCCCTAATCTACCCGTTCTAGTTGCCAAAGAATTTGGTTGCCCTCACGCCGTACCCGTGACACAATCCAATTACGCCACGGCCAGTGATCTCCTCGACTGGTCACGGCACTAGCGTTGATATCCATCAAGTCAGCCAGTTCAGAACTGCTAATTAAGTAGCCTTTCCTGGCTATTTCATCGGCAATACGTAAGGTCTCTATCAGATTGCTCAGTTGGGTAACTCTCTCCTCAGGGGGTAACTGTAGTTCTTCCATCGCACTGGCAGGTGATTCGATCATGTTTGTCTCAGAGTTAAAAGTGTTAGGTTGTATATATTTGTAAACTATCTTTGTACCAGTGGGTCAATCTGATAGTCCTGCTACCGTAATATTACTGATTTTTGAGAAAAATGAAATGCTTCGTCGATCAGGGGAAATACCTGTTGGAGAGTAGATGGCATTTTGCTAAGCATTAGTGATGAACTACCCCGCCCTACTGCGTAGACTACGTCGCTTCTACGAAGTTGAGGGTAGGGACTGACGCGCAATGGTTCAGAGGCAGATTAATCGGGACTTGTCCTGTCCCTATTGCCTAGCAGATGGCTAAGCCTAGACTTTGCTGGCTGAAAATCGGGTTTAATTTCTAGGGCTTTTTCGTAGCTAGCAATAGATTCCTCTGAACGTTCCAAATGCTCCAGCGCACAGCCGCGATTGTACCAGGCTTGATAGTAGTCCGGTTGGATTTCAATTACTTTGTCCCAACTGGCGATCGCTTCTTCCCACCGTTCTAAGTTGTACAGCCCATTGCCCCGATCATACCAGGCTTGGTAGTTATCGGGTTTGATTTCTGTGACTTTGTCAAAGCTAGCGATCGCTTCTTCCAATCTTCTTAATTGCACCAAGGCACTGCCCCGGTTGTGCCAGGCTTGGGAGAAGTTTGGATTCAGTTGAAGAGCTTTGTCCCAGCTAGCGATCGCACTTTCCAAATCTCCAATATTAGCTTGCTCAAGACCTCGGTTAAACCAACCTTCTACAGTGTCAGGAGTTGTTTGACTCCCAGTCTTGACGGTATTGAGCTGATTAATCAGTGCCTCTATAATTACTTGTGGCTCAGTCGTCTCAATTCCCAGTTGCTTAGCAATTTGCTCAGCTAACTCGGCATCCTGCTGCAACCTTAAGAAAAATCGCTCCAGGGTGATAGTTTCCAACCCCTCTTCTGGAGTAGACAGTGAAAGGGGTGGGGTAGATTGAGCATCTTGTTCACCCGTCCCAGAAGGTTCATTGGCAGGCACTTGGATTGCCCCAGCATCAGGTCCATCATACTCCCAGACAGTGCTGCCAGCGCTTCTAGTTAGTAGTTGCTGTCCTATTTCCCTGGCAACCTGTCCAATTTCCCGGATAGAGAGGACAGATTGAGTCACCTCGCCCAGCTGTACCATCCGCGCTGCTAACTGATGATTCGGAGAGGGTGAAGCCAGTACTTTCCCCCCAAAACGTTTTAACCAAGCAACCCATTGCTCCTGCTTGCCTCGCTCGCCCAGTTGCTCAAAAAACTTGGCTATTCGCCCCTCATGCCAGCCATGAGCCACTCCTTCGAGAAGCTGGCCAAACAAAAATTCATAATCTGTATCCGTTAGCTGTGGGGGCGCTTCTTGAGCCTCCTCCCTAACCCGCTGATTCAAGGGCCGGCTTTTCCCAGAGGAAGTTTTGGTCGACTTTGGGCCAAATAACTGCTTAAAGAATCCCTTGAGCCACTGCCATATCTGCCTGAGCATTCCCTGCATTCCCTTATTTAATCTACTCCGAAAGTTTCAGTGGCAATATGTATTTATGCCGCTTTTGCCCTAATTCTAAAGCATAAAACTTACTCAAACTTACTCATGGGCAAATCTGATGTTTACTTCCTGCGTCATCCGGGACATGGTCGCGGGGAACCGTCCACAGGCATGTAGAAACCCATGTCTGCGATCTCACAGGCCAAATAGTGGTTAGCGATCATCTCAGATACATTTTCTGTATAACTCTATTTCCTTGTGCCTCCCACCCTACGAGATAATATTACTAATCTACTTACCAATCCCTAATCCCCAATCCCCAGTCCCCACATTTACCATGTCCTACGAACCCCTTCACCACAAATACCGGCCCCAGACCTTTGCCGAGCTAGTAGGTCAATCTGCTATCGCGACCACCCTCACCAATGCGATTATTAGCCAAAGGATTGCCCCTGCTTATTTGTTTACTGGTCCTAGAGGCACTGGGAAGACCTCTTCAGCGCGAATTCTGGCTAAGTCCCTCAATTGTCTGAGGAGTGACAAGCCAACCCCAACACCTTGTGGTCAGTGTGAAGTCTGCCGTGCGATCGCACGGGGTTCAGCCCTAGACGTGATTGAGATTGACGCGGCAAGTAATACAGGGGTAGATAATATCCGAGAAATTATTGAACGGACTCAATTTGCTCCACTCCAATGCCGTTATAAAGTCTATGTAATCGATGAATGCCACATGCTCAGTGCCGCTGCCTTCAATGCTTTGCTAAAAACTTTGGAGGAACCGCCAGAACGAGTCATTTTCGTGCTAGCAACCACAGATCCCCAGAGAGTTTTGCCCACTATTATCTCTCGCTGTCAGAGATTTGATTATCGGCGTATTCCTTTAGAGTCGATGGTCTCTCATCTGAAGGATATTGCCAGCACAGAAAACATTCACATCAGCTATGAAGCCATCACCCTAGTGGCTCAGATTGCCAATGGGGGGTTGAGAGATGCAGAAAGCCTCTTAGATCAGTTAAGTCTGTTATCCGGCACGATCTCCGCTGAGCAGGTTTGGGATTTGGTGGGAGCTGTCCCAGAGCGGGATTTGATGGCACTGCTAAAAGCAATCAAATCGGACAATCCTGAAGCGGTACTTGAGCAATGCCGCAACCTCATGAATCGAGGTCGAGAACCCTTAGTTGTACTGCAAAATCTCGCTGGGTTTTACCTCAATCTACTAATTGCCAAAACTGCACCCTCCCGGCAGGATATGGTAGCAGTCACCGCCCCAACCTGGAAGCAATTATGTGCAGAAGCCGATCGCTGGGAAAAGGACATGATTTTGCAGGGGCAACAGCACCTCAAAGATAGCGAAGTTCAAATCAAAAACTCTTCCCAGCCACTTCTGTGGCTAGAAGTGACCCTATTAGGATTATTGCCCTCGGCTTATCGTTCTGAGCAACCTGCAGTGCACCTCGGAGCCAGACAAGCGCCACCCCGTCAGAGTCAGGTACAGCCCAATACTACTCGGTTAAGAACAGTTGTCGGAAAAGACAAGCAGGGGGAGCAGGGGAAGCAGGGGGGTAGGGGGAGAGAGGATAGGGCTTATCCGAGCAGTATTGAGGTACAGCCTCCTTCTCAATCCACTGCACCAACTTCTGAGCCTGAGCGCCTTCAACCAGAACCTCAGCCTCAAAAACCTGCTCCTTCACCTGTCAAGGAGTCTCCAACACCAGAACCTGTAGTACCCGTTCCTTCAAAGGTTCCTGCTGTTCAACAAGTTTCTAATGAGCAAATATGGCAACAAGTACTTGAGCATCTCCATCCCCCTATGACTCAAGTATTTGTGGTTTCCAATTGTCATTTAATCAGTTTTGAAGGATCTGCTGCCTGTGTGGGGGTCAATGCCGAACACTTACTCAACCAGGCTAAGAATAAATTACCCAATATCAAAGCCGCCTTTGAGGCAGTCTGTAAACATACAGTAAACGTCAACCTACAAGTGGCGACTCCCCCTCAGTCACAAGAAACTTCGGGGCAACAACCAGTAAAGCAGGAGATAGGGGAGGCAAGAAACCCAGTCAGAGAAGGAACGCCGTCAAAGCCAATTGCTTCTCCTGTAACTAATGAAATACCTGACAAACCGACTCAGGTTACTGTCAAACCTCAACCCACTACCGAGGCGATGGTCGATCAAACAAGTTTCAAGGTA
This sequence comes from Xenococcaceae cyanobacterium, assembly GCA_051439465.1. Taxonomy (GTDB): domain Bacteria; phylum Cyanobacteriota; class Cyanobacteriia; order Cyanobacteriales; family JBFRWF01; genus JBFRWF01. The sequence goes on from JBFRWF010000459.1 coordinate 15,157, forward strand.
TCTGAACCTTCAGCACTGCTTGACAACCCTGCTTCGCAGTCCACAGAGACACCAATTTCATTAGAAGATAACAATGAAAGCGCCAGTACTAATTATTCTGAGGAGGATTTCAAGAAAGCTGCTGAAAGCCTCGTTAAATGTTTCGAGGCTGAAATTATTATTCTGGATGATCAAACAGATTATGCTGAAACAGAAGCACCTCCACAACCATCAGAAACTACTGTCCCAATTCAATCAGAGGAGAGCAATAATATTGAATTAGAAGCATCTGAGCAGAAACCACACCAGACAAATGGGATTATCCGAGGGCGAGTGGATTTGAGAATCTATGAAAACGAAGACGAGATACCATTTTGAGTCAAAAGATGTTCTACCTGTCAATGGTAAGCTATTCCACATTTAACTTGCATATTTCTAGAGTATCGGTCAAGAAATAAGGGTTGACAAAAAAGAGGTGATATGCAATCACATCCCCGCCAAGCGTTAGCGAGCAAAATCCGTGATAATCCGCGTCATCCGCGTCATCCGCGTTCTATCCGCCCATACACTTAACCAACCCTTAAACCCAAATCCTATATTCACAACCGCAGCATTCTGTCAAGTCTGAATACTTGACCGATGTTCTAGCAGTTTGTTGGAGAGAAAAGTCCCATGAAGTCAGAAGATGTCAGTAAGCTCAGTGTCTTGTAATACCAAGTTGCATTCAAACATAGTAGATTCGAATGTAGGGGCACGGCATCATCAACACAGATGGAGCTAACCAAGATATTTATGTCGCCGTGCCCTACCACCTTTGACCGCAACTTGGTATAAGCTCTCCAAACAACCTCAAGCTCCCAACGGAACCGCCTCCAAGACCGGAGGCAGCGTTTTCAATTAGACTTGAACCGTTGGAGATTCTTGATAAGTGGGAAAATCGGTATAACCTTCTTTGCCAAACGAATACCAGGTATTTAGATCGGCTGGTGGATTAAGGGGCCAGCCATTGGCAAAACGCTCAACCAAATCCGGATTACTAATAAATGGTCGCCCAAATGCAATTAAGTCAACATTTCCACCTTTAATTGCTGCTTCAGCAGTTTCCTGGGTATACCCACAGTTCCCCAAGAGCGGACCAGAAAACACCTCTCGAAATTCAGCCAAGGTCATCGGCTCTCCCAATCCATGAAAGCCAAACCCTAGGCCATCTAGCAAATGGAGATAGGCCAAGGAGTAAGTGTTCAACTGCTTCCCTACGTAAAGAAAGGTTTCCCGAAAGTCCAGTGAGCCCATGTCATTATAATTACCGTTTGGAGAAAGCCGAACTCCTACTCGGTTAGCAGGCCATATAGTTAGTATTGACTCCACAACTTCCTTCAGAAAACGGTACCGGTTTTCGATGCTACCACCATACGAATCCGTCCTGTGGTTGGTTCTGGACTGAAGAAACCCGTCAATCAAATACCCATTCGCGGCGTGAATCTCTACCCCATCAAAGCCAGCAGTTTTAGCTCGCTCAGCAGCCTGACGATAATCCTCCACAATGAGAGGAATCTCGGAAGTCTCTAAAGCTCTCGGTGTTTCGTAGGGTTGTTTTCCAATGGGAGTATGAATATAATCTCCATTCAGCTTAATGGCAGAAGAAGCCACTGGAAGTTGACCATTTTCCTGAAAACTACTGTGAGAGGCTCGCCCACAATGCCAAAGCTGAAGGAAAATCGGTGTTCTTTTGGCATGAACCCCATCCACGATCTGCTTCCAAGCTGAGGCTTGTTCATCTGAGTAAATACCGGGGGTATTTTGCCATCCGTTGGCCTGTTTCGAAATTACCGTAGCCTCGGTAATGATGAAGCCTGCAGAAGCCCGTTGAACGTAATAGGAAGCCATCAAGGCGTTGGGCATACGTTCCGAGCCCGCCCGGGCGCGAGTCATGGGAGCCATTACCACTCGATTTTTGAGGGGCAAATCTCCCAGGTTAAAAGGGCTAAGCAGTGCTTGTGACACCGTTCGAGTCACCATTCGCTTGTTGTCTCCACAACCAATCTCTACGGTGAACATTGTATTTGACATTTTTGGTGTTGTCTTGGACTATCGTGCCCATTCCTTCATCCAAGGGCCAGTAGCCGACTAACCCAGACTCATACTGCTATCTAACCCCGTTAATCGCTGGCACATATTGGCTTTAATGTCATCGTGGGAACGGACACAGTTCCAAAGGCGAACATCAGCAATGTTACCGCTCCAATATTCGATCTTTGTCTGTGTTCCATCTTCCTGCCCTACGCCAATTTTGCAGGGGAAGTTAGAAGTGTTAGCGGGCGTATCCCCACTGATACCTTCAAGGAATTCACCATCAACGTAGAAAGAAGCACCATTGTTGCTATCTAGGGTCACTTATCGTTCTCAGGTAACTGATGCTAGGAGCGAAGAAGTATTCCCCACCCTTCATGTTAACCCACAGGCTAAAGTTATATTGCTCTTCGGAGGTGTTCGGATCCTGACTCCAAATATTGATGGCGAGAGGGATTGCCATTTAAGGGGACAAAAATCGGGTCATGGGACATCCATTTGTAATACCAATAACGACCACCCTTTCTCCCTTTGGCTTGATAACGGACAATCCAACAACCAGTCGGGGCAATTTCACCTTCGTCGCGTATGTCTTCAAGATCTTGTTGAAGTTGTTTGAGCAGATGTTTAAGTTCATCTAGACGAGTGGCGAAATCCTTCTGTTGACGGGCATTGGCCATAGTATTGATAGGGAAAAACCGGAATGGGTTGTATAACAATGTTCGCTAACCATATTCCCATTCTACTGCTTAATAATCACAAATCAACTCTGACTTTACTCAAAATTGTCGCGTAATTGCCATCCTTCACACAAAGATTGCAACTCTAAAAATCCACGCCATAAAACCGTAATGCCAATATTACTTTTCCTTCGATGACTTAAGTAAACTTGAGTATTTTATGATATTCTTCAAACTTCCATCTTGATCGGTTGGGATGGTAGCCATTCCTTTAAATAACTGTTTGACTCTGATAAGGCCCGATTATGTGCGGCTCTTACCACTACTCCTGTATTTGAGGTTTTACTGACTTCTTCAAAGACTTCGGCGATGTCTCCTTCTCTATCAAATACATGAATTATTTTTGCTCTTTTACTCTCTGATTCAGTTACTTCTAAGAGTTTCTCTACCTCTTTGACGGCTTCTATCCATTTATAGGATTCCTTTTTCTCAATTGGGCGTTTTCTCGCTTCTGCTTGTTTTTTCTTCTTTTGTTTCTTCGTTAGCCTCTTACCTTCTTTATGTTCTCTATGCCACAATTTTTCTGTTAGTAATCCTATTGGTTGTCCATTGTCGGCATTTACCGCCAAGGTGCTATGTAGAATCAGTCCATTTCTCCCATTACCAATCGGTCCATATTCTTCTGTTTTTTCGAGGATCTTCTTGTAATCGAGATAGGTTGTATCCCCCACTGCTAGTACAATTGATAGTTCTGAGCAACAAGACGCTGTTTTTTGGTGGTATGGTTCAATCACTCGGTAAAAACTGGTTTTTTTATTGGCAAAAAACTCATAAGCTCTTTTGAGGTCACTTGCGACTGAGAACACAGAAGATAATGGCTTGCCATATTTGACCGATAATTTCTCTTCTATCAATACTGCTCTTTGAGTTAAGCGTTGAAAGCAACAAACATCAGCGCACTGGCCTCAAGAAGGTTTCCTATCCAGTTGCTAGAATTTGTCCCAGAGATGGTCAGATTCTCAAACCCAGTTGAGGGCCAGACGAGTAAACCGGCAATAATCAAGAAAAGTAGCGACAGGATTGTAATCAATACAATCGCAATAGTGGTTTCCTTAGAACGCCGCATACCACCGATAACAATTAAGGTGAGGATAAATACAGCAGCCAGAGCTGTGGGTACTAGAAAACCTTCTTCTGTCAAACCAAGGGTATTCAGTAAGTAGCCAGCAAAGCCGAGAGCAGCAGTTGCCGCTGAAGCAGTTTTGGCTAAAAGATACATCCAGCCTCCAGTGAAACCTAGCCAAGGCGTCAGGTACTTGTAGCCATATTCATAGACTCCACCACTAACGGGATGATTAGCAGCAAGTTGGGCGCTGTTGAAGCCATTGCAAGCCGCCAAGAGCCCAGCCACAACTACCGCGAGAATCACGGCAGAGCCAGATATCCCAGCGGCAATACCAAGGCTGACAAAAATGCCAGCCCCAACCATTGACCCTAGTCCCATTATGATTGCACCAAAAAAACCTAGCTCTCGTTTCAGTTGCTTTGGGGGATTTTGATCTGACATTGCCTCTCTTTTGCATTAAGCTAAAGTTATCGCTATGAAGGGCTAATTTGAAACGAGACTTCAGTTTACCTTGGTTTATTGTGCTTAGGTTGTAGCAAGATAGACTAAATTTGAAGACGCCGGATTATTTTAATATTTCCGGAATCAGAATTACCCTCAATATTTGAATCGACCATATCCCTCTAAACTGCAAACTTTCAGCAGGGCTAAGATGAAGCTGATACAGTCTGCTGTCTGGACTTTTTGCGTTGGCGATCGCTCCCTTTTTCATCTACTGATTCATAAATTTTGAAAGTGCGCCTCGTCGCGCCATAGTATTCTATCCCACATTCCGCACTTCATCCTGTAGCATAAAGCTAACACCTCAGGCGATCGCTAGGGAATTGAATGGTTATGCCGTGTACCCTTATCTATCAAAGAAGCTAAAAATTTAGTTAGCTCACTTTCATCAGATGAATTAAACTCCAGTGAAAGCCCAGGATACTCCTTGATTGAAGTAAAAAGCAATTATGGGGGAGTAGAACAAAGATGGTTAGTGGTAGAAAGTGAAGTAAGAAAAGTCTCAGATTTAGAAAAGCTATGTCAAAAGATTAAACAAGAAGAAGCAGAACTACCAATAGGATGAATAGAGAGCGATTTAATTCTGATAATATTCTCCAAAAATATAAAGAGCAACAAGCTCCTGAAAGAGGTTTTGCTTTTCTAAAAGACCCTTTATTTTTTGCTGACAGTGTCTTTCTTAAGACTCCTGAAAGGATTGAAACGATGGCGATGCTTATGGGTCTATGTCTTCAGGTTTATTCAATTGGACAAAGACAGCTTCGTTTAAAGTTATCTGAGAGTAAAACTGGATTAAAAAATCAGTTAGGTAAATTCACTGAACGTCCGACATTACGTTGGATATTTCAATGTTTTCAGGGCATTCATCTGGTGTTTATCAATGGGATCAAACAAATTGTCAACCTAACTGATGAGCGAAAGTTTACTCTAAGTTTTTTTTCAAACCTTGTCAGAGATATTATATAAGAGCGGGTTAAATTCTCATAATTATCATCTTTTTTGACCTAAAAATAAACTTAAATTAGTCAAGCTTATCCCTCACGAAGGAGTACATTATCATGAGTTTTTAGTCTCAATAACTAGCAATTAATGACATTAAGTAGATAAGTAGAGAAAAAGTGAGCGTCGACCGGCCGCTCACTCTTAATTAACTGAGTATTTTTACTTGATTGTTTTGGTCGGTTAGCGATCGCCCTCCATATTAGTTTTGTGCTACAGCTTGAAGTGCGGAATGTGGGCCTCCCCCCTCTCTAATAATGATTATCATTATCAGAAATTTTCTATGTGACAGTTGGGGGTGCGGAACGTGGGTTAAAACGGACAGTAACTCAATGCGTCTATCACGTCAGCCTTTCCGTCTCCCCATCAGAAAAGCTATCATCAGAAAAATGGATTGATATTGGGCGTACTTATTTAGATGGCATGGAGTTTAAGGAAAACCAGTACGCCATTTACCGCCATAGGGATAGAGAACACGACCATATACACATCATCGCCAGCCGGATTAGGATTACTGATGGCTCTGTAGTCAGCGATTCTTGGAACTACAGACGGTCTGAAAGGTTAGTAAGGCAATTAATTGGATTAATTGGGGGGCGATCGCCATCTTTGAGACTTTACAATTAGAATAAGGAGAGTTATTTTGACCCTTGAGTGAAGAGTGAAAACCCTCTTCTGCCTTATCTATTGAGAAAAGATGCAGATTACTGTCAATCTTCCCGACGAACTTGCCCTGCGCTTGCAGAACTACCAGCAACAACTCCCAGAAATTTTAGAATTGGGCTTGCGAGAATTCAACGCCAATGCCCAAATGGGCTTTGAGGGCATGGCAGAAGTGTTGGAATTTTTGGCTCAATTGCCCACACCTGAAGAAATTCTCGCACTGCGTCCTTCCCAACAATTGCAAGCTCAGATTGATCGCCTGCTCGAGAAAAATCGCACGACGGGATTAACGGCAACTGAAGAACAGCATTGGGAGCAATACCAATATTTAGAGCATTTAGTGCGCGTCGCTAAAGCTGAAGCACACTTAAAACTTAAGCAGTCGTGAGTCAAACTTATATTTCCACCACTTTGCGAAAATTGGTCTATGATCGTGCTGAAGGCTGTTGCGAATACTGTCTGATTCCCGAATCGGCAACGCTGGCGACGCATCAAATCGACCATATCATTGCTAAGAAACATAGCGGCTCGACAACTCTAAAGTCAATAAATCATCTGTAGGGGCAGGTAATCCCAATCCTGTCTCACAACAGGACAAAAACACTTCATTTAGTTCTGGCATTCGCCAACCCAGACTCAATAACTCTGCCAAGGTTATCTGTCCGTCTGCCAATTCTAAGGCTGACTCCCTTAGTGGTGCAGAAAACTCCTAAGATGCTTGCTGTGTAAGAAGTCTCAGTGGGATAGGGGGTTGGCAAGAGGAGCCACTTTATGGGATGCTCAAGTTCCCAAACTCAGAGTCATCACTATGTCAGCTCCTCTCCTATATCGTCAACTACTTGAGCAACTGAGTCAATGGATTGAGCCGCAAGATAAACGGCATCTCCAAGGATTTTCAGAGATAGTAGCCGCGATTTTGCAATCCCAGAGCGGCTGTCTCAGTCATTGGCTCCCCTTTCTCAGCCACCGAGACTGTCAAGCGCGTAGTCACATGGCGCGATTAAGCTACTTTGTACATAACCCTGGAATTATCCCAGAGATCTTCTATAGCCCGCTGATGAGGCATTTTCTCAAAGCCTGGCAGGGGGAGTCTCTGGAATTGGTGCTTGATACAAGTATGCTATGGGACCAATATTGTCTCATCGAAGTTAACCTGATTTGGGGGGGACGCTCCCTTCCTCTAGCTCAGAAGGTTTTGGAGCATGGCAGTGCTACAGTCAGTTTTGAGCAGTACCGTCCGGTAGAGGAAGCCGCACAGGCCGTTTTGCCATCCGAGTGTGCCGCGACTTTATTGGCTGACCGAGGCTTTGAGCATGGTGCCTTAATCCGCTGGTTGCGCCAACAGGGATGGTCTTGGTATATTCGGGCCAAATCTGACCTGCAGGTCACCTTAGCCTCTGGGAAGCAAGAAGCCATCGCACAACTCCTACCTGAGCCAGGGCAAGCTTATTTATTCAACTCAGTCAACATCCTCGGAGATATTTCCTGTCATCTAGCCACTGCTAACCAGCCTACGGTGGATGAACCTTGGGCGGTTCTGAGCAACGTTCAACCCTCCTTGCAGACCTTTGCTGTCTACGGCAAGCGCTTTGGCGGCATAGAGCCTCATTTTAAGGATTACAAGTCTGCCGCCTTTGACCTCATCCGCTCTCATTTGCGCAACGCTGAGGCTCTTACCTGTTTACTCATGCTGCTGGCTACAGCTCAATTACTAGCCCTTCTTCTCGGCATCACCCTCACCCAGCTGGGTCAACGCTCCCAAATCGATTGGCACAGCCAACGGGGCTTGAGTTTCCTCCAACTCGGTTTACGCGAACTACAGCGTCTTTGCTACCAAAGTGCCGATTCCCCCATTCCGACCTTTACCCCGGTGCAATCCGCCACCTGCTTGTGCTTCTAAGCGTAAAGGCAAAGCCTTGGCTTGTCGGATTGAGTTTTCTCGGGTTACTGTTTTCTCCGGTTGAGGCTCAACTGATGAGAAGAGTTTGGAGTCTTCTGATCATCTACCAAAGAGCGGTCTGTGCCAATTACAGTTCGCCCTTCAATCACAACTGGAATTTAGACTATGACATCGCCGTCGTGGGATAGTGCTGCCGTAGGCACTCGCGTAGCGAGCCCGCAGTCTTGGGGTAGCGACCGCCGTCTTGGCTGAAGTTACCCCGTACAGATGTATTAAAATGCCTTTGAAAGCCTTATACCATAATAAATAGAGCGATTGACCGACCTAGATGTGTACCCATGTATGCTCTTGATTTATATCTGCGATCGCGGTAAGGTGAAAAAAAAGGGCGATCGCCTCAAAATCCGCATCAGAAGCCCCTTCAGAAGATGTACCCAGTAACGGCGACTCAAAAAAATCCTGAAAGTCGCTCTAGCTGAGGCTTCGCGTTAAT
>JBFRWF010000460.1:0-3738 GCA_051439465.1 Xenococcaceae cyanobacterium
ACAGGGAACAGGGAACAGGGAACAGGGAATAGGGAATTAGGAAATAGGTAATGGGGAATATAGTAGTCCTAAATGAGTCGTGGCAAATCAAAACATATATAAACTGTCCCGGCTTAAGTGGATAGCCACATCTAGCCGAAGATAAACAATTTTCTCACTGGGAAGAGAAAATTGTTCAATAGCTGAAATCTATGAGTCATGCTAGATACGTCTTTTCATGACTACAAATACTTAAGTTATTTCTTAAGTTCTTCCAATACCGGTAAAATTGGCAACAGGCATAGGTTTATAGACCAGCGATTCTGTGTTAAAATTAGCGATCGCTAACCAACCATGCCCGCTAAAAATTTCCTGAATTCCCATCAAAAAGAAGAGCTATAGAAAGCACTTCGGGAGAGTGATTGTCCTTATTTTAGAGAGCGAGTCTTAATACTACTGCTCCTTAACAACGGTAAGACTTACCAGGAAATCAGCTACCGTCTAGGTTATTCATACTGCAGTGTAGCTAAGGCTTGTGTTCATGGCGACCCAGACAAATTAGAATACCAATTACCCATTACCTATGCTAAGTCGAGTTGCTGATTCTATCTATTGGCTAAACCGCTATATTGAGCGAGCCGAAAATGTGGCTCGTTTTGTGGATGTCAATCTAAATTTAATGCTGGATTTGCCAGCAGGGATGACCCAGCAGTGGGAACCTCTGGTGTTCATTACCGGAGACTTGGAAATCTTCCAAAACCGCTATGGTGAAGCTACCGCCGAAAATGTGATTCAGTTCCTAACTTTTGATCGGGATTATCCCAACTCGATTTTGTCCTGTTTACAAGTGGCGAGGGAAAATGCCCGTTCAATTCGGGAAACTACCTCTTCAGAGATGTGGGAAGAGGTGAATGCTTTTTATCTCATGGTGAAGGATGCTGCACAGAGACGACCGCAGACAACTCTACCTGATTTTTTTACCCAGGTAAAACTCTCTAGCCATCGCTTTGCTGGGGTGATGGATGCCACCATGACTCATAATGAGGGTTGGCATTTTGGGAAAATGGGCAGATTGCTGGAACGAGCCGATAAGACGACGCGGATTCTGGATGTGAAATATTTTGTGTTATTGCCCTCAGTGGAGTGGGTGGGGACACCGCTGGATCAAATTCAATGGATAGCGCTACTAAAATCGGCTAGCGCCTATGAGATGTACCGCAAATGTCAACACAGGATTACTCCAAACAGTGTGGCTGAATTTCTGATTTTGAACCGTCAGTTTCCTCGTTCCATTCACTTCTGTCTGTGGCAAGCGGAACAATCCCTCCATCAAATTACCAGTACACCCACGGGGACTTGGTGCAATGGAGCAGAACGGGCTCTGGGTCGATTATGTTCCCAATTGGGTTATTTGACCATAGAGGATGTGATTGAGATTGGTTTGCATGAATTTTTGGATCAAATGCAGATTCAAATCAATGGGGTAACAGATAAAATTGCGGCTACATTTTTTGCTGTGGAGCCTATTCCTCAAAATTCAGGAGGGAGCCAACAGTATGCAACACAAACAATGAAATGACCAATCTGAAAGATAAAATCGAAGGAGGCAAAACTCCTTTCCGTGAGGAAAGTAGGTGATGATTATGAGATTGGATGAATTTACACAATTGATAGAAAAACAGGAAAGATGTCCCTCTGAACTACCTAAAGTCCTACAGGCACTGTGGTACGACAAAAAAGGAGATTGGGACAAAGCTCATCAAATTGTGCAAAATGCCAGAGATGCTGACAGCGCTTGGGTTCATGCCTATCTACATCGAAAAGAGGGCGACCTGAGCAATGCCCGTTACTGGTACAGGCGCAGTGGGAAGCCAGAGTTTAAAGCAGCGCTGAACCAGGAATGGGAACAGATTGCCTCTGACTTGCTTGGAACTATCAGAAATTCCGGGAAGGTAAGAACCCCTGGTTAGAAACCAGGGGATGAAACCGACGCGACGGGTTTTAACCCGTTGTGTCTATTTTATTCCTATTTCCCTTTGTCCTTGTGGTCTGTCCGTCGAAAATTTAGCCTGACAGGGTTGACAAAATAGTTTGCTTCCTTTATAAATATCAACAGGAGGCGATCGCAATGTACCGTACTATTCCGGTCAAAGCCAACTTCACAGATTCAGAAACAGATTTCTGGGTCGAGCAATGTAAGCAAGCCAATAGTTTAACTAATGGCGCTATTTATTATGCCAGACAAAATCATTTTTCCAGATTGGAAAAAATGGAAAATTCCCGTGCAACTTATTGGCGTGACGACGATTATCGGTGTGCATGGAAAACTTACCGCTGTAACACAACTTATCCAGAATTAGACAAAGCATTAAAACAAAATCCCCATTATAAAGCACTGGCAGCTCAATCGGCACAACAGATATTAAAATCTGTCGGTGAATCCATTAGTAGTCACAACAAGTTAGTAGATCTTTATTACCGAGGTGAGGTTAATAGACCATCGTTACCTAGATATCGCAAAAAGGGAGGACTAGCTGCTGTAACCTTTCCTCGTCAAGCTTTGAAATTTGTTGACTGTTCAATAATTTGAGCAAAAAATATCGTAAGCGTTGCTACGGGGACTTTTAGTCCCCGTAGCAACATCAGCTTAGAATCCCCCGTATTTCAATCGGGGGAGATGTCAAATAAAATCGATTAGCGTGCGTTACCATATTTGCCACACAACAATCTACACTTACAATCAGCCAGTATTTTTGAACCCCCATCTCCTGCGGCTGCGCCCCCGCTGCAATGGTTGGCAAAAGCTCCATTCTTTTTCTTTAGCAGTAGATCCAGAACCCGCTGGAGTTTCTCAAATCACTGATTTGGATGGTAATAATTTCACAAAGCTCTGGTTTAAAAGCTCGACGGATCAGTTGAAGCTGCAAGTGACGGCTGAGGTAGAAACTTACAAGACAAATCCTTTTGACTATCTGCTTGAGTCTTGGGCGCTCAAACTCCCTATTGATTACTCTAGCTCTCTTTTGACTCAGCTACAGCCTTACTTACAATCCTACAGTTTCGCACCAGATCCGGTAGCAGCGCAATTAGCCCAGGAAATTTATCACGAAGTCAATGGTGAAACCCTCTCTTTCCTCTCTACTTTAAATCAGTGTCTTTATGAAAGCTGTGAATATATTATCCGGGAGACTGGGAAACCTTTGCCAGCAGGGGTGACTTGGAACTCAAAGCGCGGCTCTTGCCGAGATTTAGCAGTGCTTTTCATGGAAGTTTGTCGCGCTGTTGGTCTAGGATCGCGGTTTGTCAGTGGTTATCAGGAAGGAGATTCAGATCAGGAGGAGCGAGACTTACACGCTTGGGCGGAGGTTTATTTGCCGGGTGGGGGTTGGCAAGGTTATGATCCTACTCACGGATTAGCGGTGGCAGATCGTCATGTGGCTTTGGCAGCCAGTGCCTTGCCGTCCTATGCTGCGCCTGTTGTCGGTACTGTCACTCCAATTAAGTCTGTTCTGGAAGGTGGCAAGGCTGCTGAGTCCCAGATGCAAGCGCATATATCTATCCAAAGTCAGTAGATCGAAAACTTTTGTAAGTTGACGAAATCATAAGGGTTTGGGTCGATGCTTTTGGGAACCCAACAGAGCGATCGCACTTAGAGTCGAACGCAGTAAGATCCTCAAAAAGCTGACTCTAACGCTCTTTGTCCAAGTCGCCCCTATTCTCAGAATCGACCAACTGATGAGGCTTCTAGAAAACTTTTCG
>JBFRWF010000461.1:0-17037 GCA_051439465.1 Xenococcaceae cyanobacterium
TTTGATGCCGAAAGAGACTGGGCTGATGTTTTTTCTCTAGGGGAACAACAACGCATCGCTTTTGCTCGCATTCTAATTACTCAACCCAAGTATGTGATTTTAGATGAAGCTACAAGTGCTTTAGATGCCAAAAACGAGGAAAATCTCTATCGGTATCTTTTAGAGATGGGTACGACTTTCATCAGCGTCGGCCACCGTCAGACTTTAGCCAAATATCATCATTTAACCTTAGAACTATCAGAACCTTAAGACTAGCAGCTCAGGCGAAAACCAGGAGTAGTTCACATTTAGGCCAGTAAGGTTTGTGAATAGTTCAATTAACAGACGTTTTTCTGAACTAACTCCCACCACCATCGCGAGACCTAAAAAGAGTTCAGGCATGGTTCAGAAAACTCGTTAACAAAATCAAAGTTCATTTTATTCAGATTTGATGAGTATTCTGAACTAATTTCCACTGTCGAGAAAGACCTGAAATGTTTGTATCTCAGGAGATATGGACATCTCACAGTCTATGGCAACTTTGATGAGGCGATGCGTGGTCAGAGCGATCGCAGCGCAGCCCCCGGATGAAGCAATACTGCTCGGTTAAGGAAAGAGGGGAGACATTGTTCGCGTGTTTATTACGCGAACAAATCTGACTACTTCCTGGATGTTCGCTTATTCTGACTGCCGCTGTTATCGTATAAGTCAGACCAACATTGATAGAGAGCAGCCAAGGTTCTCTGTAGCCCTTCAATTTGAGTTCGTCGCGTCATCTGCATCAGGGCCTCAATATGAGCCGGACTACCTCCTTTACCCAGATGTTTATATTTACTCATCTTCCCCGACTTGGTAGGAAAAATTGGTGAGGTTGCGTGTAATTTATAGTACCAGTAAGTTCGGTCTTTTCCCCGTGCTTGATAACGCAAGACACAACATCCAGGTGGGGCGACCTCCCCAGTGACTTCAATTTGTTGAATTTGTGAAGAGACAGTGGCAATAGCAGCACAAAGGTAGGGTGTTGAATCTGTGGGAAAAGGGTTCTTCCGTACTTACTGTGCTAAATTTTTAGGAAAATGCCAAAAAAGCAAAGCCCGTATTTCAAAATTATTAAAATTATTAAAGCCAAATCCACAGCGTTTTAATAGCTTTAATTTGTTATTAATCCCCTCTACTATTCCGAGACCTCGAAAATAGTGGCAACTTTTGCCACAGATTCAACACCCTAGGCGTAGCCTTCTCGAAGAGTAGCCTTCTCGTAGAGTAGCATTTGGAATGACTTACCTAGGTTTGAAGCATAGGTTATCCCCCAAATGCTTCGCCCCTACAACTTTTCAAACACGCTCTAAGCACTCTCTTCGTAAATTACTCTTGGAAACATTGATAAACAGCTCCAGTAAGAAAGTAGGAAGGCTCGAAATTATTACGCAATTATCTTTTCACCGTCTAATACTGCGACGCACCGGAACGCTGGCTCAAGCTACAGCTACACTCAGTAGATCAAAAACCTAGGATAGAATGCGGGTTTGAGCAAATGCTTTTGGGAATTAAATCGGCGATCACTCGAAAGGTGTTCTTATAGCTCGTTCCCTAAAAAGCCGATCTCACCAAGCTTTGAGCTGGTTAGCTGGTTGTGTTGCAAAAACCTGCGATCGCCTCGCAAAAAACATAAAAACCCCAGCCCGGAGTCATTTTTTATACAGCCACCCCAAAGATGCGCTCGACAAATTTTATTTGACCAAAATCCCCATCAGATCAGTAGGTTGTTACTAATCTGTTTGTGAGAAATGCGGGAACAGGGAGCAGGGGAAGAAAAATACAGAAAATTGATAAAGGGGGTTTTAGACCCGGATTCAGTATAAACTCATCTCTTCATCAAAATCAGCCGTAGTGGATCTAAATGAATGTGCCACGGGAAGGGTCGGTTTTTGAGGTCGGTCCATTTTTCCTTGAAGACTTCAGCTTGCAGGTGGTAATCCTGAGTGTTGGTGGGAGAAAGGTACAGCTTAAGATATAGGGTCATCCGATGCGGTGTCTCACTCATAGTCACCAGCCAGCAGGGAAAGGTATTCTCCTGATTCGACTCCTTGGGGAAGATGAGATGATGGGCGCGGATTCCTACATAGGTTAATGGGTTTGGGATCGGTTCGACAACCCGGAGGCTACAGCCCCAGTCTAGGGCCTCGATTTGTTGGTGGTCAATGGTCTGAGCAAGGGAAAAGTTTTTGCACTCCGTTAGCTGCGCAACAGTAAAAGTGGGGGGGCGCTCAAAGATGTCCTCTTTGCGATCAGAAGCAATGACTTTTCCTTCCTGCAATACCAAAAGATTGCCGCAGACTCGGTAAGCTTCCTCTAGCTTATGGGTGACGAACAGAGTGACCCCCTCATAAGTGGAGAAAACCTCAGTGAGCAGCTTTTCAATCTGACTGCGCAGATAGTTGTCAAGGGCCGAAAGGGGTTCATCTAAGAGTAAGGCTTCTGGAGCGATCGCCAAGGCTCTTGCCAAGGCAACCCGTTGCTGCTGTCCGCCAGAAAGTTCGTGAGGGTAGTGCTTTTCCAGTCCCTGCAACTGCATCAGCTCGATGTATTCGAGCACCCGCTGCTTCCTTTCTTCCTTGGGCAGTTCTTGCAGACCAAAACCAATGTTTCGAGCTACCTTCATGTGGGGGAACAGGGCGTAGTTTTGAAACACGAAACCAATTCCACGCTGGTGGCTGGGAACGTCTATCCCCTGTTCTGAATCAAATAGAACTCGTCCATTTAAGACAATGCGACCCCGATTGGGAGTTTCCAAACCCGCAATACAACGCAGGGTCATACTTTTGCCAGAACCGGAGGCTCCTAATATTCCCAAAGGCTTCCCATTGGCAGTAAAGTTAGCTTCTAGGGTAAAGCTGGAGAAGTCCTTTTGCAGCTCGACAAAAAGTCCTTCATTGTTTGTTGTGAATTTTTTGTCTGCATCCCTTTGTCCTCCGGAATAGAAGGAAATCGTTGTTTTTCGGCGAGGGAGCAACCAGCGACTAATAATCGATAACCAACGATTGACGATGGATGACCAATAACTGACGATCCAACTCTGGGAGAGATTTTGGGAATCAGACCAATAGTTGATGGTAGCGATCGCAGCCAGAGCGATCGCTACCATAATCAAGACCCAGATTAAAGCTTGGTTCATCTTACCAGCTTCAGCAGCAAAAAAAATTGCGATCGGCATCGTTTGTGTTCTGCCGGGAATGCTGCCAGCCAGCATTAACGTGGCACCAAACTCGCCAAGTGCCCGGGCAAAAGCCAGAATCGTCCCCGCTATAACTCCTGGCCAAGCGAGTGGCAGGAGCACCTGCCAAAAGATCCGACCCTCAGAAGCTCCTAGAGTTCGGGCGCAGCTAATCAAATCCTTATCCACTTGTTCAAAGGCTCCCAGCACCGTTTTATACATCAAGGGAAAGGCGACTACCGTTGCCGCAATTACCGTAGCGGGCCAGGAGAAAATAATGGTAATTCCGAATTGCCTCAATAGCTGTCCAACCGGGCTGTTTCTGCCCAGCAGTAGCAGGAGTAAGAAGCCTACCACTGTCGGCGGTAAAACGAGGGGAAGGGTGAATATCCCGTCGATTAGCCCTTTACCTTTCCCTTGATACCCAAACATCCAGCCTGCTACCGCAATTCCCACAACAAAGGCAAAGATTGTGGCAACAAAAGCGGTTTTGAGGGAAATCCATAAGGGGGATAAATCAAATTCCATGCAATACCATGTTTGATAGAATCAGACACATTTATAAGTAGTTGGACAAAAATAAACTTCTCTGGGTCAGAAGTTCCTTATCATCATCATAATCCTGGAAACCTGGCTGCCTGACACATTTTGGTCAAACCCTTGATACTACATGAAAGACGGCTTGTGATAACACGGCTGGATAAGGGTTTCAGCCGATGAATATAGCCTAAAATCGGGTCAAGTGGTCACTCGCCAGAATGACTGCAGCATAAGGCTTTGGGGTACTTATGTCAGGCAGTCAGGTTGTAAATTAATCCTAGTTTGATCACTTTGGCGAACGCAAAAATACGCTCACGACATACTATTTAACATATTACAAACTGACGTGGGTCAGGTGGGTTGGATCTCAGTCAGATTCTTTAGTTGCCCTGCAAGACAGGAAATTATTAAGAGTGACATACTCCGACGCCGATGCTACGCATACGGCGCGGGCTTCCCGATCTCACAACCGGGCATTCCTAGTTACTTCTCTTGCGGACTTTTCGCCACTTATCTAGAACACGTTGGTACAAGCGATGTGTTATCTCCCACCGTTGGTTCCCCGACAGATCGACTGCATAGGCGTTTTGCTTCCCCAGAGTCCCTGGGTACTAGCTACCAATTTTCACAGAAAGACTTTGCCTTTATACGGTTAGGGTTTTACCCAGACACCGAGAGTCAACCGTTGACTCTATTTCCTGCCTGGAACCCCATAACCTAAGTTGTCAAGGTTCTAAACCGTTCCCAAAGTTTGGAGGTCCCAGCAATGCCTGACTTTTACTCGCAATTTGGTCAGTGGTTAGCTGATCTAATCATTGTAGTCCGAACTAACTACGATGGCCATGGCGAGAAACAAAGTTTTCAGAATTCGGTTGAACGACAGAGAGATGAAGAAGTTGGAATGGAATGCCAAAGGAATGGAAATGTCGGCAGCAGAACTGATTCGAGATTAGATCAAGAGTCTTCCAGATGTACCCGATCAGTGATTGGGGCCTTTCATCCCGACGCCGATGCTACACATACGGCGCGGGACTTCCCGGCGGGTAAGTTAAACTAGTTGAAGCTTTAACCCATAGATGCCTGCCTTCTTTCATGAGTAGAGGAACACTGTTCGACAAAGTTTGGGACTTACATACCGTGGGCATTTTGCCCTCTGGTCAGACTCAGCTATTTATTGGTTTACACTTAATCCACGAAGTGACCAGTCCTCAAGCCTTCGCTATGCTTCGGGAACGGGAACTGAAAGTGCTGTTTCCAGAACGGACGGTGGCGACAGTAGATCACATCGTCCCCACAGAAAACCAAGCTCGTCCTTTTGCGGATCATCTGGCAGAAGAGATGATGCAAGCCTTGGAAGGGAGCTGTAAAGACTACGGGATTAGATTTTATAACATAGGGTCTGGCAATCAAGGCATTGTTCATGTCATTGCCCCAGAACAGGGCTTAACCCAGCCAGGAATGATCGTTGCCTGTGGAGATTCCCACACCTCAACTCATGGGGCCTTTGGGGCGATCGCCTTTGGCATTGGCACGTCTCAAGTTCGCGATGTCTTGGCATCCCAAACCCTGGCCCTATCTAAGCTCAAAGTCCGCAAAATCGAAGTAAATGGGAGCTTGCGCCCTGGAGTTTACGCTAAGGATGTCATCTTGCACATTATTCGCACCCTTGGTGTCAAAGGTGGAGTCGGCTACGCCTATGAATTTGCTGGCACAACCTTTGAGGCGATGAGCATGGAAGAGCGGATGACAGTCTGCAATATGTCTATTGAAGGGGGCGCTCGTTGCGGATATGTTAATCCCGATGAGGTGACCTTTGAATATCTCAAGGACAGAGACTTTGCCCCCAAAGGCGCAGACTGGGACAAGGCTGTGGCTTGGTGGAGAAGTATCCGCAGTGATACTGATGCCGTTTATGATGATCTTGTAAAGTTTGATGGGAGTGAGATTGCCCCTACAGTCACCTGGGGGATTACTCCCGGTCAGGGAATTGCCGTCAATGAATTGATTCCCCTTGCCCATACCCTACCGGAAAGCGAAAGAGCGATCGCCGAAGAAGCCTACCGCTATATGCATCTGACTCCAGGAATGCCGATTCAAGGCACTAAAGTCGATGTCTGCTTTATCGGAAGCTGTACCAATGGACGACTCAGCGACCTGCGAGAAGCCTCCAAATTTGCTCAAGGAAGGCATGTGGTTGAGGGAGTTAAGGCATTTGTTGTTCCTGGCTCAGAACGGGTGAAAAAGCAAGCAGAAGCCGAAGGACTGGACAAAATTTTTCTGCAAGCTGGGTTTGAATGGCGAGAACCTGGATGCTCTATGTGTCTGGCAATGAATCCTGATAAACTTGAAGGCAGTCAGCTCAGTGCGTCTTCTTCTAACCGCAATTTCAAGGGTCGTCAGGGATCAGCAACAGGACGCACCCTGCTGATGAGTCCGGCGATGGTAGTCGCTGCTGCTGTTAAGGGCGAAGTTGCTGATGTCCGCGAGTTTTTGCCACAGGAGTAGGTGTGATGAGTGAAGTGAAAGTAATTACTGGTAAGGGAATTCCTCTAGCAGGGAACGATATTGACACAGACCGAATTATACCCGCTCGTTTCTTGCGCTGTGTCACCTTTGATGGTTTAGGAGCCCAGGCTTTTGCCGATGACCGAACCCAGGCTCAGGGACAACATCCTTTCGATCAACCTCAGTACCAAGGATCTAATATCTTAGTGGTTAACGGCAACTTTGGCTGTGGTTCCTCGCGAGAACACGCCCCTCAAGCCTTAGGGAAATGGGGGATCGAAGCCATTGTGGGAGAGAGTTTTGCCGAAATCTTTTTTGGTAACTGCGTGGCGATAGGCATTCCCTGTGTAACCGCTGAAGCAGAGATGGTCAAGCAGTTACAGGCATTGCTGACAGAAAATCCCCAAGCTACCATGACTGTGGATTTAGAAGCGATGCAAGTCCATTGTGGGAACTTAGCTGCTTCTGTGTACATGGGTGAGGGGTCAAGGCAAATGTTGCTCACAGGCACCTGGGATAATTGTGGACAATTAATCAATCACGTTGACCAGATTTGGGAGACGGCATCAAAGTTGCCCTATCTCGATTGGGGCACTCGAGTTACCAAAATTTAAAATCCAAAATCGAATTACATCCTTTACCGACTTTTAACACAAATTTCATAAAAGAAACATGAAATTGCGTACTATTGTAGATAAAAGTTAGGTAATTAAACTGAAGCAAAGCGAGTGGTAAGAGTTGTATGCTAAATGCAAAACTTACGGAACTAACAAAGGGGCTGGTGCAAGATGCTTACGAGTTTTAGTTTACAAGAAACAATTGTCTCTCTCCCCACTCCTGACTCCGAACTCTCCACTCCCGACTTTCAAGATAAAATGAATGCTGATGAATTGATCGGGCGATATACAGAAGGAGAAAGAGATTTTAGTCGGTTAGACCTGGAGCGGATGGATCTCATTCAAGCTAATATGAGTGAAGCCAACCTGAGTCGAACCGTTCTGGATTGGGCTAATCTGAGTGGCACAGACCTGAGTGGAGCCAATCTCAATCGTGCTGACTTGATTCACGCCAAGCTGATTAGTGCCAAATTAGTTGGTGTTAACTTGAGTGGTGCAGATCTGAGTCAAGCAGACCTAAGCTGGGCCAACTTGGATGGAGCAGTGCTAACCGGAGCCGACCTCAGTGATGCCAACCTCAACCAAACATTTTTGGGGAACGCAGACTTGAGGGGTGCCAACTTGAGTGGTGCCAATCTCAGTGGTGTTAATCTCAGTGGTGCTAACCTGAGTAGAGCCGACCTCAGTGGTGCCAATCTCAGTGGTGTTGATCTCAGTGGTGCCAACCTGAGCAGAGCTGACCTCAGTGACGCCAATCTCAGCGGTGCGGACTTGACGGAGGCCAATTTCAACAAAGCAGACCTTAAGGAAAGTAAGCTGCGCAATGCCGACTTGCGTGAAGCCATTCTAAAAGGTGCAAACTTCCGTAAGGCAAACTTGCGAGGTGCCAATCTCAGTGGTGCAGTTTTACGGGAGGTAAATCTGAGCCTGTCAACTCTGTCTGAGTTCAAACTACGAACAGGAAACCTGTCCGGAGTAGATTTAAGTTCAGCCAATCTGATTGGAGCCAATCTGAGTGGTGTCAGTCTCAAATATGCCGAGTTAAGCTATGCACGGCTTCACAAGACCGATCTCGCTGACACTAATCTGCGCGGCGCCAGCCTGATAGATGCGTATCTCCGAGGTGCCGATCTTCGAGGAGCCAACCTCCGAAGCAGTACCTTGAGCGGGATCAACCTGACTGACACCATTATGCCCGACGGAACTATTCACCCTTAGTCTCTTCTGCTAAGCTGTCACGCTTTTAAATTGCTTGTTGAGACGAGGCAACAGGCAACAGGCAACAGGCACTTGCTAGACTACGTCGCTGCTCCGCAGAGCGCTCAAAGGCAAAAGGCTTGCATGCAAAAGGCAAAAGTAGGGAACAGGCAACAGGCAACAGGCAACAGTAAAGGGATTGGGGGAGATTCGGCTGATCTGAGAATAAGCGGTTTAAGTGCGTCTTAGCTTATACTTTATCAACATTCTGATTGATGCTGGCATTAGTACCAAGGTCATAGCTGAGATGTGTGGTAATTCTGCTGATTGATTTCGGGTTTTTATGAAAAGAAAGTGAAGGATCACCACCCCCTTAAGGAGAAATTGTAAGCTGGTCTTAACAATTTCGCAATCTAATAACCTTAGCTACCTGAGGAAAAATAATAGTGCCTCTCCATTCTAAAATCTCCTGCCTTACCTTTCTCGCGCCCCTAATCATCCTCAGCGCTTGCCAAAAACCACCCCAAGCACAGCGTCCCCAGCCTCTAGAACAAGATACTTTCGTCCAAGTCTACTTCAACAATAATCAGGCACAAGGAGCAGACTATACCGAACCTTACCGTCAGCTAACTCGAGCTGGAGATAATTTAGAACAACTAATTGTTGATGCAATTACCTCTGCTCAATCTACCGTAGATGTCGCCGCTCAAGAATTACGCCTACCCAAAATAGCCCAGGCACTGGCAGAGCGGAATCAAGCCGGAGTCAAAGTCAGGGTAATATTAGAAAACAACTACAGTCGCCCTTTTAGTGAGCTTATCCAGATTGAAGTTAACCAACTGGATGAAAGGGATCGCAACCGTTACAATGAATTTCGCGCCCTCGTAGATACTAATAAAGATGGTAAACTCAGTACTGAGGAAATCAACGAAGGAGATGCCTTAGTAATCTTGCGCAACGCAGGTATTCCAATAATTGATGATACTGCCGATGGTTCCAAAGGCAGCGGCTTAATGCATCATAAATTTGTTATTGTCGATGGCTATACTCTGATTGTTGGCTCGACAAACTTTACTACTAGCGGCATTCATGGAGATTTCGCAACAGCCGAAAGTCGAGGTAATGCTAATAATCTGCTCACAATAAATGATACCACATTAGCCAGCCTTTTTACAGAAGAATTTAACTTGATGTGGGGGGATGGTCCTGGAGGTAATCTGGATAGTAAGTTTGGTAGTAACAAACCCTTAAGAGAACCTCAGCAAGTCACCATGGGGAAAACAACTATTACGGTACAGTTTTCCCCTATTTCACCAACAAAACCTTGGAGTCTCAGCCCCAATGGTTTAATTGGCAAAACCCTAGAAAATACTACGGAATCCGTTGATTTGGCTTTGTTTGTCTTCACTGAACAAAAGTTAGCAAATATCCTCGAAACTCGCAATCAGCAAGAAGTACAAGTTAGGGCATTAATTGACCCAGGCTTTGCCTTTCGCTATTATAGTGAGGGATTGGATATGCTGGGGGTTGCCCTGAGTAATAAATGCAAGTATGAAAGAGATAATCATCCCTGGCAATTGCCAATTACCACCGTCGGAGTGCCTCAGTTACCCCAGGGAGACAAGTTACATCATAAATTTGGGGTTGTAGATGGAAAAACAGTAATTACAGGTTCTCACAATTGGTCAGCTGCGGCAAATAATAAGAATGATGAGACATTATTAGTGATTCAAAGTCCTACAGTTGCGGCTCATTTTACCAGGGAATTTGAACGGTTATATAGTAGAGCGGTGTTGGGAGTGCCAGTTTATGTGCAAAAAAAGATGCAGGTACAGAAACAAAAATGTCCTCAGTTAACGACTTCTAAAGAGAAATTGAATCTACAAGCAATTTCCTCTAGAAGGTATCTATAAAGAAAATATTAAACCCTTGGGTAGGGTGGGTTAGGCGGCGATAACTTCATCTTACTAACCTGCCAAGTAACTATCCGCCGTAGCCCACCAAAACCAAGCACTCAAGCCGTGTTAAGATTTATTTTATAAATACCCTCTAGCACAAATCTAAGGTGTTAAGGAGATGATTTACGACATGATCGTGGTGGGCTCTGGCAACGGCGCCTGCGGGTTTCTGAGCCACTATTTGCAGGCTGGTGCTGACAGTTCCACTCCTGAGCGGGTGTTAGTCGTGGAGGAGGGGGACGACTTCTTCAACACCAGCGACATCACCCACCAGAACAACTGGACCCAGTCCTACTCGGAGGGAAAAATCTTCAAGCTGCACAATGCGCTCACTCCCGATGGCACTCCCATCATATCGGGGCGGGCATGCACCATGGGCGGCGGCGGGTCCATCAACTACACCATGATACACGAGTCGTCCCAGTGGCTGGCCACACACATCGGCAAAACGGAAGCCTATTGGGACGACCTCAAGGCAGAGCTGAATGAGAAGTTCGCCAGGAAAGACCCAGGGAAAGACCCGTCCCCCGTCACAGAACACGTCCTCCAGGCGGCCCAAGATGTTGGTTTTCAGCGCAGCACAGACGAGATCCACAGCATTCCCAATTTTCGGGAGGGCGATGCCAACCTGCTGCACCTCTTTCCAACCCAGTTTAACCAGTTTGGGCAGCGAACTCACAGCGGAGTGTCCCTCGTGGATTGGTTCGACAAGCGAGTGGAGCTCAAGACTAGGTGCAGGGTCGTGCGGCTGGTGTTTTCAAGGGACAAAGGGGAGGAAGCACGGTGCGTGGGGGTGGATGTGAAGTACCTTGACACGGGGAAGACGGAGCGCCTGTCCCTGGCTGGCGATCGTGGAAGGCTGATCCTGTGCGCGGGTGCTGCCACGCCACGGCTGCTGTGGCCACACCGGGAGGAGCTCCAGAACTACAAGATAGGGCAGCATGTGAGCGACCATATTGTTCTGCCCCTCGGCATCTACGTCCCGGACAAGAAAATCGACGTCACGCCTCGGGATGTTTACGTCCCAGTGTTTGCGACAACGTTATGGCAACCAGAACAACAGGGACGGGCGACAGTCTGCTGCTTCGATTTCTTCGCCGGCAACTTTGAGAAGCTCTGGTTCATCATCTCCCACCTGTACCTTGCCTTCCTTCTGCCAAACTGGCTCAAGAAGTTCGTGATAAGAGTGCCTTGGTTGTTTTTCATCACGAAGAACACAGTGAGGGTGTTTATTCAGGGGGTCAACTTAATCATTAACTTGTGGTGGAGCCTCTCCAACCTGCTCCAAGGCAAACCATGGCACCATGAAGACGTGGATCTGGTAACTGCTATCGTCAAGTTCAACCCAGCCACAGAGGGTTGCTACTCGGATGACGGCTCTCGGATCGAACTAGGCTTCTTTGCGGAAGACGAGCACTCGCACTTCAATCAGGACAAAGAGGTAGCTAAGAGTGAGATCGCGAAGCAACTGGCACTTTTGGACGGCCTGGGGAAACAGCCTCACTGGATCTTCAAGTGTTTCTTTCGCTTGCTAACAAAGATCCCCTACGAGGAGAAACAGATTGGGCGCTACGTTGATGTGTACAGCAAGAAATTCTTGCTGTCTGAGCAGCACTTGTCGGGGGGATGCCTGTTCGGCAAGGCGATTGATGCAGGACTCAACAACGCAATGGACACAGGCAAGTTGCACGGGTCAGCAAATGTGTATGTGGCGGACCTGTCGTCTGTCCCGCTGCCTCGGATCAGTCCGCAGATGACGGCATACCTCATTGGTTTCCATGTTGCCAAGATGTTATTTGACATCTCCCCCGCTTGAAAGACCTAATCATTACCCATAAGTCCTAAAACCCTTGTGGGGACGGGGAGACTCGGTCGACAGAATGATGTAGAGTAAATTTACCCAAACATAGGGGTTTGGTCGAACCAATGAGAGGTGATCGCTAAAAAGAGAGGGCGATCGCCGAAAATAGACCTAAATTTCGGAGGCTAAGACATCGGTCAAGTATTCAGACTTGACAGAATGCTGCGGTTGTGGATATAGGATTTGGGTTTTTGGGTAGGTAAACTGTATGGGCGGATAGAACGCGGATGACGCGGATGACGCGGATTATCACTGATTTTGCTCGCTAACACTTGGGAAGTACCTGATTGCAGATCACCTCTTTTTTGTCAACCCTTATTTCTTTACCGATACTCTAGAAGTCTCTTTAGGAAACCGTTTCAGGAGTTGTGGGTAAAGGATATATTTTTTCTTCTAATGATTCTCTGAAGAACCTGCAACAGAAAACCCTCGACGGTTAGCTCTATTCTCAGCTAACTGCACCTGGAAACGCACTTTATCGGTCATTTCACCACTTCTTACCTCCAATGTCCAGTTCCCAGGACGAAGTTGCCAGAAGAAGGAATTAGAGGATTCTGTTGCTAACTTTTCACCATTTAACCACCACTCCACAGCCTGATTCGATACTCCCCCTAACTTAAACTCTAACCGTTGCGCTACACTATCATTTGGCTCTAATAGGAAATAATCCCCATTGCCAGGAGACAAAATCTTCAGGGTGGTAGGAACTAAGGTTGATTGCCGCTGTATTGCCAACCATTCATCGTACTCCTCAGGTAAATTGAGGCGGTATTGCGGCGACTGCCCCTCTCTTCCAGAAGATACTATTTGATAGAAGGTATCTGACTGGCTTTCATAATCCCTCAAATCTTCTGGGTAGAAGTATTCCTGCACCACTGAAGGACAAGCAGGAGTCGGTTTTAATCCTGAAAGAGCGCACACAGGACGTTCTACCATACCTGGAGGAGAAGGGAAGGAAGCGGGTTTTTTATGTTCGTGCAGATGTAACATAATCCGATGCCATAGGGGTGCTGCACCTATTACTCCAGAAACCTGTCGCATCGGTTCGCCATTGAAATTGCCTACCCAGGTAGCAACGGTATAGTCTGTAGTGAATCCTACTGTCCAGGTATCCCGAAAATTAGAGGATGTGCCTGTTTTCACTGCGGCGGGAAAGGGTAAGTTGAGTACTGACTCCACACCAAAGGCTTTCGCACGGGCATGGCGATCGCTCAGCATATCAGTAATCAATGCCCAAGTCTCCTGATTTTGGATTTTGGATTTTGCCTTGTTCCCAGGCTCCATGGGATTGGAGATTTTGGATTGGGAAAATGTGGGGATAATAGGTGTTACTTCCCCTTGTTTTGCCAAAATCAGGTAGGCGCGGGCTAATTCCCAGAGGCTGACTTCGCCACTACCCAGAGTTAATCCTAAGCCGTAATATTCTGGGGGTTGATTTAGATGTTCAAAGCCTAGTTGATGCAAGCGTTCTAGAAAAGTTGGCACGCCAACTTTTTCTAATACTCTCACGGCAGGAACATTCAGGGAATTAGCCAGGGCAATACGGATTCGTACTGGCCCTTGAAATGTTTCAGTATAATCAGTAGGACTGTAGAGTCGCGCCCCAGGAATAGGATAATGGGTGGGGACATCTGCTAAGACGGTATTGGGGCGAATGAGGCGCTTTTCTAGAGCTAATTGATACAGGAAAGGTTTTAAAGTGGAACCGGGTTGACGGAGTGCCTGTACCCCATCATTACGTCCTAATTGCGCTTCGGAAAAGTAATCGACTGAGCCAACATAGGCTAATACTTCCCCTGTGTGATTGTCAATCACCAAGGCGGCTGCTTGGTGAACATTATAGGGAGTAAGGGTGCGAACTACTTCCTGCACTTGGGCTTCCACAAACTGCTGTAGAGGACGATCTATAGTGGTTCGGACATGGGATAATTGAGAGCAGGATGATGAAGCGCCATCCGGGTGACAATCACTTTGAATCCCTTCCAAGGATTGAAATAACCAGAACAGAAAATGCGGTGCGGCAATAATCCCTTGCTGACGGGACTGAAGTGAAATCTCTTCTGCATGGGCTCGCTCTGCCTGGGTGGGGGTGATATACTTATCTTTAACCATGCGATTGAGAACATATAGCTGTCGCTTTTTTAAAGGTTCCCAGTAATCGTAGGGGTTAAGATAGGTGGGATTATTAGGTAGGGCGGCGAGGAGGCTAGCTTGAGCTAAATTGAGTTCAGTCGCAGGGATGCCAAAATAAACCCGAGCTGCGGCTTCTACGCCATAGATATTCCCTCCCATCGGTAATCGGTTAATGTAGGCTTGGAGGATTTCATCTTTGCTCATCCCTGCAGCTAAGCGCCAGGATAGCCAAATTTCTTTTAGTTTTGCAGATATGGTGCGGGGTGCGGGTTCTAACATCCGTGCCAGTTGCATTGTAATAGTGGAAGCACCACTGACAATTCTTTTAGATTGAATGGCTTGGATGAGGGAACGGGCGATCGCCCTCATTTCTAATGCACCATGGCGATAAAATTGCCCATCTTCTGCTGCGAGGATGGCGTGGATAAAGTGGGGAGAAACTTCATTGAGGGGAACAACAGCGGTATGATCTTGATCCCGGGTGAGTATAGTTCCCAAGGGGAGTCCGTGGCGATCGCTGAATTCGATTGCCTGTTGATCCTGCACTAGATCCGCAGCGCGAATGGGAGCTAGATAGGGCAGCGATCGCACTATTAGGAGCAATAACACTACTCCTAAAATTACTCTACTTTTGCGACTCCGCTGCTGCCAAAGTTGCTGTTGAATGTGATTTGTAATCTTAATTAGCCACATTTCATCTAGGAAATAGGTAAATAGATTCAGAAAAGTCCAAAAATACGCCTTTAGAGTCAGGATATTGTTGATGAATGGCTCTGCCTAAGACTCCATTACCACAGCCCAAATCTAAAAAGCTGCCTACCTGAGCTTGAGTGAGGTGAATAATCCTCAGCAGACAATCAATTTGCTCCGCTGCCAAAGGAATTGCATCCCGCACTCCTTCTAGAAAAGTTTTTGATAGTTCTTCCGTTTTCCAGATTACATCTTTTCTTTCTTGGTCGATTTGAAACGCCATAATCTCCCCTAAATGGCTGGCTCAATGATAATATCTTGGCAGTTGGGATATTTGATGATAAAGCAGTTTGCACCAATATTGAGTTGTGCTATTTTGGATGTCTGCTGACACAATCCCTCTCTAACTTCTGGGTTGGGACAGTGAATAATCAGGCTGTCACTATCGCTTACCCACCTCAGCTCGCAGAGTTGAGTGAGAGGAATTTCTGCTTTGATTCGGCTGAGTCCCTCACTCAGTTGCTTGAATTTCTGTAACCATTCGGACTCTTGCAACTCTTTCTCTAGCTTGCGTTTCAGGGAATTCTGTTCCTCTAAAGTCATAGTTCGCTGCCTTAATCTAGCTGTTTTGTTTTCCTGGGAGTAGCCAGAAACTTCTAGCAATGAGCGCTTTGTAACAATCATATCAGTTTGTGACTCCTTGCTTTACCTGTAGATAAGGAGTAGGGCGAATCTCCCTCCCGATGTTAAACCTAGAACGTTTATTGATTAAGGATTATTGGTGAAGAAGAGGAGTTTAGCCAATCCGCCAAGGAAACCTATGACTATAGCTGTAACAGCGGCACGGCTAACAAACTCTGAAGTATCTAGTCTTTTTTCCCAGTTGCTGAACTTGTCCTCTACTCGCTTTTCCAGAGATTCAATCTTTTGGTCTAGTGCTTCAAACTGGTTCTCAAACCTGACTGCTTGCTCCTCTATCTTTTCATCCAGTCGTTTTAGTCCATTGTCAGTTTTCTCTTCCAGTCGCTTAAACTCTCCATCAAGTCGCTTAAACTCTCCTTCTACTTTCGCAAAGCCAACTTCAATCTTCTTGTCCAGTGACTCTAAGCCAACTTCAATCTTCTTGTCCAGTGATTCTAAGCCAACTTCAATCTTCTTGTCTAGAGCCAGAATCAATCCTTTCAACTCTGCGTTGTTGTTAGCAATCAAGGCTTTTAATTCTTCCATATCAGTCATTTTGTCCCTCCTTGCTTTACCTTGAATTTAGCATTTTTAGCTGGGGTTCGCCTACTCAGTTAATTGTCCATACACCTATGAATAAGCCCCAGTTTTTGTCAACCTATGTAATTCAAGTAACCACTATTTTATCTTGGAGGACAATTGGAGTTTTTGGCTAGGCATTTAGAGCAAATTGCCGGACATAAAATTCCAGTCCAACCTCGACACTTGATTGATTAAAGATTATTAGTGAAGAAGAGGAGTTTAGCCAATCCGCCAAGCAACCCTATGACTATAGCTGTAACGGTCGTGCGGCTAACAAAGTCTGAAGTATCTAGTCGTTTCTCCCAGTTGCTGAAGTTGTCCTCAAACCTAACTGCTTGCGCCTCTATCTTTTCATCCAGTCGCTTTAGTCCACTGTCAGTTTTCTCTTCCAGTCGCTTTAGCCCACTGTCAGTTTTCTCTTCCAGTCGCTTTAGTCCATTGTCAGTTTTTTCTTCCAGTCGCTTTAGCTCTCCATCAAGTCGCTTAAACTCTCCCTCTACTTTCGCAAAGCCAACTTCAATCTTCTTGTCCAGTGACTCTAAGCCAACTTCAATCTTCTTGTCTAGAGCCAGAATCAATCCTTTCAACTCTGCGTTGTTGTTAGCGATCAAGGCTTTTAATTCTTCCATATCAGTCATTTTGTCCCTCCTTGCTTTATCTTGAATTTAGCATTTTGAGCTAGGGTTCGCCTACTCAGTTAATTGTCCATAAACCTATGAATAAGCCCCAGGTTTTGTCAACCTATGGAATTCAACTAACCACTATTTTATCTTAGAGGACAATGGGAATTGTTGGCTAGGCATTTAGAGCAAATTGCCGGACATAAAATCTCAGTCCAACCTCGACGCTAAAAAAAGTTTCCCGGACAAAATAGTCCTGTTTTAAACTGGGTTTGCTTTTAGAAATATTCCTTGATTGATTAAGGATTATTGGTAAAGAAGAGGAGTTTAGCCAATCCGCCAAGGAAACCTATGACTATAGCTGTAACAGCCGCACGGCTAACAAAGTCTGAAGTATCTAGTCGTTTCTCCCAGTTGCTGAACTTGTCCTCTACTCGCTCCTGGAGAGATTCAATCTTTT
>JBFRWF010000462.1:0-18704 GCA_051439465.1 Xenococcaceae cyanobacterium
GAGTTTGGTCGAATAAATTCGGGGCGATCGCTAAAAAGAGAGGGGGAGCGCCGAAAATAGACCTAAAATTAGGAGGCTAGAAGCCTTTCTAGGAAACAATTTCAGTCGTTGTGGGTAAAGGATAGTCCCTTGCAATACTGCTCGGTTAAGAAAAGTTTTCGGTAGTCTAGACTAGGCTACGCCCCTGCTCCGCAGCGCGTCCCTGCTACGCAGCGCGATGCTGCTGCGCAGTTGAGACAAGCAGGGGAAGCTCCCGGAGGCTCCAGGAGGCGGAGGGAGAGAGAATAGAGCGATTACCCAGCAGTATTGGCGGCAGCTCTTAAAGCTTGCTCCCCCCGCTTCCGGGAGCTCCCTTAACCGAGCAGTATTGCCCTCCCTTGGCATTACCGGATAGTACTACACTGCTCGACTGGCAAGCCCAACAAGCAGCCAAACGCAAGGGCTTAATGAGAAATCCAATTAGGTGGATTGGGTAGTCTCAAATAGAATTTTCTCAGTTCCTCTAAATCTTTTCTGAACCAAGTGAGAATCCATTGACAGTAACCATTGGTAACCATGTATTCGCTCTGACCAAATCGCAAAATTTTCACAATCCCATGACCCGCCATTATTCCTGACATAATTGCTTTTAGAACTCCATGGGAAGAAGCTGGATCTAGCACAAAGGCAGCATCCCCAACCGCAAAATAGCGGTTTCCAGAGGGTTGGGAAATAGCCCTCCAGGTAACATCTTCCTTGAGGATTTCTCCTTTAGGAGCTAATCCCAAAAACTCCTTTGGGCACCAATTTCTATCTAATTGCTTGCCATCTAACGGTAAGCGAGTCCATTGATATAAGTGGGGGCCTACTCTAGCTGTCCAAGTCCACCCTTGCTTGTCAGCCACAATAGCAGGAGTATCATCTCGTTTAGGGCAGTATCCTTCAACATAGCCATAGTAAGCAATTAATGGAGGAGATAGCTTCTGAATCTCTAACTTCAGTTGACGAGCCAACCAGTGAAAACCACCGCCAGCATCAACAACAAAAGAAGCTTGGATCTCTCCCTGAGAAGTCTTGACGCCAATGACTCTTCCTTGCTCTTGCAATAAACCCAAAGCGCGACAAGGTTGTTTAATTTCTACTCCTAATTCTCGTACTCTATGAAGCAAAATAGCATCAAAATCAGCTCGAGGAGCTTGGAATCCTCGCCAAATACCCCGCTTATCTGAGCCAAAGGGGATAAAACCTCGTTCTTCTCCCCAATTAACCCAATTTCCTTCATGGCGCAGAAAGTTAGCAGCCCGAATCTGTTCTCCTACACCTAGTCGATCTAATAAAGGTTCGATGCCAGGATGGAGAGTTTCCCCTGGACGATGGCGAGGAAACTCTTGGCGTTCTAAGATTGCTACCTTTAGTCCGGTTTTAGCACAATGAATAGCGGTAGCAGTACCTCCAGCCCCAGCACCAATTACTACCACATCATATTCAGGGGGTACCAATAGCTTCCCATCCTTCGTTATTGCGTTTTACTAAAACTAGAGGTAATACCCCCACGAAAACAGATATGCGACTGCCAATTTTCACCTGAACTTTTGTTAGATCCGTAGGATGGTTAGATTGACTACCACGACGGAAAAATTCCACGTTATAAATATTGCCCTGTAAAGTTTCCTCTGTTTCCTGTTGAGCTTGTTGGAGAGTTAAATCGCTAGAATCTACAGGGCGAAAATGTAAAATAGCCCAAATTCTTTTGTTAGTGATGTTACTAGCTTTATAGGCACGGACGATGGCTAAAATACGAGTAGTATATTCCTTTAAATCGACTTTGCCAGTTAAAGCCAGAGAAAATTTCTGCCCTAGAGTATTGTTTATGTAGTCTACATAATCAAAATTAGTGTACTCTACTACTCGATCGCCATTCTGATTTACTTCCACAGGGCCTACCACTCCATCCCAGGGTTTATGGATAATCTCTTCGTCAGTCATCGGGCTTACAGTGGGAAAGTTCCTCGAAAAACTTCTTCCTGCATCAGGAGCTACAGAAGGCCAAAAAGTACTCAAAGCAGCACAGAGTTTGGCATCTTCTGGGAAAGGACTACCTAAGCCATAAGCAGCTAAATGGAGTGTGCCATTTAAGGAATCTCGACTAGTATCCCATCCAGGGGCAAATACTCCTGCTGCGTTATCGGGTAAATGGGAATGCCGATTAGTAGGAATATCGTTAAGGGGACGTTGTTGGGTATTAGGGGAAATTCTTAAAGAGACAATGGCTGATACAGTGTTGTCTTCAGGGCGGAAATTAGCGCCTGATAACTGCAAATTGGGTGCTAATCTTTCATCGGATAAAGTAAATGGGGGAGTTTGCCAAATCTCACTTTGCAAGGCTGATGGTACTTGCTGTTGCCACCATTCTAATAATTCTCTTTGGGTACAATTGGGATAAAAATCGGGGGCTGTTACTAAGGAATAGGCAGAGATATTACGGGGAAAAGTCGTAGCTAATTGAGGACAGACTGCTTTAATCCAACCATCCCCACTGAAATCAATATAGTGTTGTGCTTGATAATTACCAATTCTAGTTCGCTGCGCTACATTATCTAATGTATTTAAATCCTGCAACGTGCCATCACTGAGAATTTGGTGGCGAACATGGACGTACTCAGGGGCGCGGCGTATTACACCATTGATAGAGGAAATCTCAAAGCTCGGAGCAAAATTATTACTCGGATGGGGTGGCACCTTAAAAGTTAAGGTTCGATTCTGATACTGGGCAGCTTCAATTAAGTTGGGATGAGGTGTGGGAGTGAGCCAACCAAAAGCACCATTTTCATTATTTAACCATTCGGCTATACCCTCTTCAAATTTAAAGGGTGGCAGATTAATATCAGGCTCGCCCCAGCCTGTATCTTCTCCTCGCCGACCTAATTCTAAATGCACCCGCCGTAGTTTTTCATTGAGGTGATGGGTTTCTAGATTCAAATCTAAGTCTAGTCCTCTAATACATTCGGAGCCACTGAATAGCTTGTGAATTGGTACCCAAAACTGATTATTACGATCGCTATCCCTAAAGTTCATCGGACCAAAAACATCTTGCTCTCCATTGAGTTGGAGGGCGATATAAGCCGCATAACGGCAAGGTAGCACCCGAATACCGTTGTCGTTACCTTCCACAAAGGGCAGAAATCCGCGATGTTTGCGATCATACAATGCTGGTGCTGTGCCTACCCGAGCAATTCCTGTGCGAGAAAAACAAAGGTCAGCGTGTTTGCGATGCACTGTGGCAGAGGCGGGACGGTATTCTGTAGCAAATACGGCGATCGCTAAATTCACTCCTCTTTGATTGATTAAATCGGCAATCGATGGCGGTTCAATCCCAAAAACATAATTTTCAATGGTCTCTAACTCTGCGGGAGAGGGAAATTCGCTAATTTCGCTACCATTGGCATCTAAAATCACCAGGGGAGACGCTAGTGCATGATAAAGCAAGCTTTTGGCTGGGCTACCCGGTTCAATCCCTCGAATTCCTTCGCCACAAAAGTCTTCAAACCCTGGCAAATTGCGATCTATATTTGATAAGGATTTAGATAGTTCTTGTTTTAAATCTGTTGCGGTAATATCTAATCCATGTTGGAGCAAAAGATTTCGCCAACCAAAAGGAGCAAGGCGAGCGCAAATTTCTTTAACTTGATCGATTAAAGCCATAATACACTTCTCCAATAATTCTAAAAACTTGAGTTAGGAGTTAGGAGGTTACGCCATCTCCCAATCTCCTTGTTAGTTACAACCAATCAGGGGACTGGAAAAAGTAGAGTTCCACCGGTTTCATCTAAATTGCCAAGATTGGCATCTGCTAGTACAGCTTGTCTCCCCTCTACAGCTATTTGATAAAGTCGAGTTAGCTCGGTAAACCTTGTAACGAGGTTAATTTCCGAGAGGATTTAAGTCATTCACGAAAGCCAATAGCTCTGGCATTGAGAACTGAAGCTGTGGGTTTTCCTTGAGGACGGAAATGGGACTAAATAGACCTCGATCACCAGTTATTGTCAATAGTTTCCGCTAAATGAAAACAAAAAAATGTTAAATAAATAATATTTCTCTTCTTGAAAGATGGGTTATTTTTTTAGCATTATTTTTCTTAAGCATCGATAATTAATCTTCAATTAAGGAGGATTATTTGCTCGCTAAGATTTTAAGAAGAGTAAATATCTATTTGAAGTAAACTCAGTGTTATTACAGGGCAAACACATCTAATTTTGCTTGACAAATTGTTCTTTGTATGCATCTCCCTCCAAAGGACGATCGCTATTTGTCAGAGAGCGATCGCTAACTTCCTTAGCGGTCAGAAAAATTCAATAAACTTAACAATAATTAACAGCTAGAGGAGAAGATAAAGCTGTGAAGTACAATTTTATCTCACTTTTCTACTTGTGGCCATTATGAAGATGCTGATATTCAGGCGGCTTTAAACATAGCTGAACGAACAAAATGAGGCTCTGCCTCAAGGGAGTCTTATTCCGTTCCGCAGAGCCTCTTGGGGGTCATTCCCGCCTCAGTGCGAGGGAGGTTCTGCTCCCACTTAATTGGCCAACAGAATCATTTTTCAGCTCAGCTAGTCGAGGACACTAAGACTTTTTCTGACGTGCCCACTCCTGCACCTTTCTCATTCAGCTGTGCAAGTTGGCCCAGGATAGCATCAACGTTTTTCCTGGCATCGCCAAAGAGCATCTGGCTATTTTCCTTGTAAAACAAGGGATTGTCAACACCAGCATAGCCAGTAGCCAAACTGCGCTTCATCACCACCACATTGGCAGCTTTCCAAACTTCCAGCACTGGCATACCAGCAATAGGGCTAGTCGGATCTTCCAGAGCGGTAGGATTGACCGTATCATTAGCACCAATCACCAGCACTACATCCGTTTCTGGAAAGTCCTCATTAATCTCGTCCATTTCCAGAACAATATCGTAAGGCACATCTGCCTCAGCCAGCAGCACATTCATGTGTCCGGGCAAGCGCCCAGCCACCGGGTGGATGCCAAAGCGCACCTCTACACCGCGATCGCGCAAAATCTTAGTAATCTCCGACACAGGATGCTGAGCCTGGGCAACTGCCATCCCGTAGCCTGGGGTAATAATTACGCTCTTGGCATTGCGCAACAGTTCAACAGTCTCCTCAACCGTCGTCGAGGTAGCCTCGCCCGCAGACTTCTGATCACCTTTAGCGGCTGTTGCTCCTGCTCCTTCTCCGAAGCCACCCAGGATCACGCTAATGAATGAGCGATTCATCGCCCTGCACATAATGTAGCTGAGAATTGCACCGCTACTGCCCACCAGCGCCCCCGTGATGATCAGCAGATCGTTCGAGAGCATAAAGCCAGCGGCGGCAGCAGCCCAGCCAGAGTAACTGTTGAGCATGGAGATTACCACTGGCATATCCGCACCGCCAATGGCTGCCACCAGATGGATGCCCAAGACAGAGGCAATCCCAGTCATAATCAACAGCGGTTGCAGCCCATCTAAGTTTTCCGCACCCATGAACTGGACGCCGAGCCAAATCGAAGCCACCAGCATAGCAATATTGAGCAAGTGGCGTGCTGGCAGCATTAGCGGTTTGCTAGTGATGATAGCTCGCAGCTTACCAAAAGCAACCACCGACCCCGTAAAGGTGACAGCACCAATAAACACACCCACATAGATTTCGATCTGGTGGATAGTTTCCTCAACTCCCACCAAGGATGGATCGGGCTGTAGGTAATTGGCAATGCCCACCAACACAGCGGCAATACCTACGAAACTATGCAGAATTGCCACCAGTTCTGGCATCGAAGTCATCGCCACGCGAGATGCCACAATTGCACCGATTATAGCTGCTGGCAGGATCACTGCCCCCAGGGTGCCGTATCCAGTTACTTGTGAACTCAGCGCCGTGGCAGTAAAGGCGATGAGCATGCCAATAATGCCGTAAATGTTACCTTTTCTTGCAGATTCCTGGTTAGATAGACCTCCCAGGCTGAGAATGAATAAGGCGCTAGCCCCAATATACGCGACTGTCAGCAGGTTATTCGACATAATCTCCTTCTACTCAAATTAGTGATTGAAAGATTTATTTTTTGAACATCTTGAGCATCCGTTGAGTAACAAGGAAGCCACCGGAAATGTTGATCGTCCCTACCAGGACAGCGATCGCCCCCAAAATAGTAGTAGGTGAATTCAGTGGTTCGGAAATTTGGAGCATGCCACCAATAATGATGATTCCACTAATCGCATTCGTGACACTCATCAGCGGCGTGTGCAGAGCCGGTGTCACGTTCCAGATTACTTGCCAGCCCACAAAGCAGGCGAGGATAAACACCGTGAAGTGCGACAGGAACGACGAAGGGGCACCGACACCGATACCAACTAGGGCTAAGCCAGCCAGCAGAGCCCAGAGCAAACCACCAATGCCCTTGGACTTCTTAGCTTCCTCAACTGCTACCGTTTGAGCAGCAGGTTGGGATTGTGGCGCAGGTTTAGGTGGCTGGGGTGGTGCACTAGGCTTCGGTGGGGGCCATGTTACCTTTCCCTCGTGAAGTACCAGGGCACCTCGGACAACCTCGTCTTCGAGATCGATCTTGTACTCCTCAGCCCCACCCATGTCTTTCAGGAGATGCCAAAGATTGGTGCCATAAAGCTGGCTCGACTGATTAGCCATGCGGCTGGGCAAGTCAGTCACACCGATGATTGTCACACCCTTATAGCGGTAAACTTCACCCGGCTTGGTAATGGCGCAATTGCCGCCCTGCTCTGCCGCCATATCGACAATGACGGAACCATCCTTCATGCTCTCCACCATTTCCTTGGTGATCAGCAGTGGGGCGGGTTTGCCTGGAATCAAAGCCGTGGTGATGATGATGTCAACATCTTTGGCTTGCTCAGCGAACAGAGCCATC
The DNA here is from genome assembly GCA_051439465.1 of Xenococcaceae cyanobacterium. Classification (GTDB taxonomy): domain Bacteria; phylum Cyanobacteriota; class Cyanobacteriia; order Cyanobacteriales; family JBFRWF01; genus JBFRWF01. The sequence goes on from JBFRWF010000462.1 coordinate 6,906, forward strand.
TCGGCTTCAATGAACTCTTTACTCATCACCTTAGCGTAGCCGCCTTCACCGCTGCCGTCTTCTTTGAAAGAGAGTTCAAGAAACTCAGCACCCAAGCTCTGTATCTGTTCCTTAACCACAAGGCGGGTATCAAAGGCGCGGACAACAGCACCCAAACCCTTGGCCGTACCGATAGCTGCTAGTCCAGCCACACCAGCACCGATGACTAGAACCTTTGCGGGTGGCACTTTCCCCGCCGCCGTAATCTGCCCGGTAAAGAAGCGACCAAAATTGTTGGCAGCCTCAACTACAGCGCGGTAGCCAGCGATGTTTGACATTGAACTGAGGGCATCCATCTTTTGGGCGCGGCTGATGCGCGGCACAGCATCTATTGCCAATACTGTGGCCTTGCGTGCTGCTAGCTTTTCCAGCAGTTCCTGGTTTTGTGCTGGCCAGATGAACCCGATCAGGGTGCCCCCCTCAGAGAGCAACTCAGTTTCTTGCAGAGTGGGGGGACAAACCTTGAGGACAATGTCTGCTTCTGCCCAGAGGGTTTGGGCATCTGGGGCAATCTGGCATTCTGCCTCTTTGTAGGCATCGTCGGAGAAGTGGGCGGCTTCACCTGCGCCAGCCTCAATCAGAACTTCAAAGCCAAGCTTCTGCAGCTTCCTGGCTGTATCTGGAGTGGCAGCCACCCGACATTCTTTAGGGTAGATTTCTTTGGGGATACCAATCTTCTTGGGTTTCTTCTTTTCCACTACAGATTGTTCGCCCGTTTCAACCTCTTTGGCAACAGCTATTGTCATGGACTCTCCTTCTTTGTCTGGCAATGCAGGGAATTTTTGCTTACTGCTTGCATCCTATCTTGCATCCTATCTTGCATCCTATGTCGATCCCCAAATTCTGATTCCGATCTTTAACTTGTCTTAATGGCTTTCCTGTACACAGTATGATAAGCTGTACTTATCATTCCTATACGGATTTTTTACACGGATACACGGATAAGTTGTCGGATTAGTTGTTAAACTTCATCCGTGTATCCGTGTCCTAATCTATGTGGGGCGCATCTGTACTATCCGTGTCTTGCTGCCGGGGGGATTGAAGGATTTTTCCGCCATCTATGGAATTATACTGAATCCGGATCTAAAACCCCCTTTATCAATCTTCTATATTTTTCTTCCCCTGCTTCCCCTGCTTCCCCTGCTCCCTGCTCCCCGTTCCCCGTTCCCTGTTCCCTGTTCCCTGTTCCCTGTTCCCTATTCCCTGCTTCCAGAAAGTTAACCTAGATTTGGTATAACAGCTTACTTGGGGAACTCCAGCTCCTAGGTGCTATTCTTGAGAATCAAGGGTAGCATGAGCTTCCATAACAACAACCATCCAAACCCTACTGTTGACTAAATAAGCCTATGTTTTCTCCAAAATCACCGACAAAACGCCTCCTTGGGGCCCTAGCATTGTCAGGCTGTTTACTCACTGGCGTACAAGCAATCACTTGGGCCGATAGTAATCCTGGATTGACGATCTTTAGTGGTGTTGACCGGGAAAATATCCTGAGTTACCACTTGGATTTCGGCGGCCGTGGTGGCGGCTGGGATCGTTATCGACTGCGCATCCCCGGCAAGAAGATGACTCAGGGAGCAGCCAAGTTCTTCATTGTTTATCCGGAGTACTACGACGGCCAGTTTGACGTAGATTCAATCGAAGTTCGGATTAAAGGTGAATCCTTACCATTGCGAGAGGTCTACTGGGACAAAGAAAGCCAGCAAGTTGAAATTGATCTCGAAAACCCAATTGTCGAGAGTAATAAGGTGGAGATCGTATTTTCCAATGTGAAAAACCCGCGTTTTGGTGGCACTTTCTATTTTCATTGCCATGCGGTATCAGCCGGCAATATCCCATTACGTCTTTACCTGGGAACCTGGATTCTGAGCATCAACAGATAAGCAGTTTTTCCCAGTCACCAGTCAGAGAAATTTTCTCTCTCAATCAATTAGCTCAGAACAAAGTCATATAATTAGAGACTGTGGCTGTATGAAGTAAGTAGTATTTAAAGAGGAGGGGATAGCCTGTGACTCAGCGCACTCTAGGTGGTACAAACCTTAAGCAAAAAAGAAAGTCTGGTTTTCGCGCTCGGATGCGTACCAAAAACGGTCGCCGGATAATTCAAGCCAGGAGAAAGAAAGGACGCCATCAGTTGGCAGTCTAAGTTGAACTCAGGTGGTACAGATAGCTTGAAAAATCGAATTATAAGCTGCTGTGCCATAAAGATGGGGCTTTTTATCCCTATTTTTAAGAATAGGCCCCATCGCGAGAGAAGAAAGCCCGCGCCTAAAGAGAGTCTCGGGAGGATGTCACTGTGGGATTGCCTCAAGCCAATCGACTCAAGCATCGGCGGGATTTTCAAGCTGTCTATCAGCATGGTATTCGCCGCTGCAGTACTTATTTGACCTTGCGGGCGCTGTCAGAATCCACAGGGAGCAACCAAACCCAAAATGGTTCAACCCGCATCGGGATCTCTATCAGCAAAAAAGTGAGCAAAAAAGCAGTGATTCGCAATCGCATTAAGCGACAGATTCGAGGAGTTCTCAGGGAGTTGCTTCCCTACATATCAAAGGGTTGGAAGATTGTGGTCGTGTTGCGACCTGGAGCGGCATCGTGCAAATATGAACATTTTTTGCGAGAATTAAAGCAGTTGTTGGTAAAAGCCGAGATAATTAATGGGCATTAGAGAAAATACCTACTTTGAAGGCGGTCCCCACATTGGCGATTTAATCGTCAATATTTTACTGGGATTTACGGTGATTTGTTTGCCTCTAACCATAGGGGCAATTGTACGAGCCATCTGGTTGCGCTATAGAATTACCGACCGTCGAGTCTCAATCACAGGGGGTTGGATGGGACGCGATCGCACTGACATTATTTATTCAGAAATCACGAAAATGGTGAAAGTGCCTAGGGGAATCGGATTGTGGGGTGATATTGTTCTTACTCTCAAAGATAAGAGTCGCTTAGAAATGCGGGCGGTTCCCAAGTTCCGGGAAATCTATAACTACATGGCCGAGAAAGTTGCCGCTAAAACTGGCAGGTCCCTGGAGTCGATTACCAGTTCGTGAAGGGGACTGGGGACCCGAATGGATTGGGGACTGAATACTGTTGGTCAATTAACCAGAGGTCTGACCCCTCTTCGAAGCCAATTGCTGATACAGCAAGACTCTCCTCTTCTCCCTCTACCTCCTGGAGCCTCTCCTGCTTCCCCTGCTCTCTATGGAGTTTTAGGCAATTCGCCAACAGTATTGGGGTCTGGGCAAAAACCCTACCAATAAGGGACGGGGCATTTACCAAATTTTCCCAATCACCTTTTTCCGAGGGGGCGATCTTTAAGGATAAATGTTAGATAGATTAGATTGAGAAAACATTACAGCGCGAAGGCTTATATTTAGACGAATGGATTTTGGTATCGGATTTCTTTCTAATAATGTCATGCTGCCAATCCTGGATTTGTTCTACGGGATTGTGCCTAGCTATGGTTTTGCAATTATCGCCCTGACACTGGTAATTCGCTTTGCCGTGTATCCGCTCAGTGCTGGTCAGATTCGCAACATGAAGAAAATGCGAATCGTGCAACCGCTGATGAAAGAGCAGCAAGAAGAAATTAAGCAGCGCTACAAAGACGATCCTGCTAAACAGCAGGAAGAAATGGCTAAGCTCATGCAAAAGTTTGGCAATCCCCTGGCAGGCTGCTTCCCACTGTTGCTGCAAATGCCGATTCTCTTCGCCCTGTTTGCTACCTTGCGAGGATCGCCGTTCACGGACATCAACTATACAGTCGATGTCCAAATCTTCCCCAGAGAACAGATTGAGTTAATTCAACCCCAAACTTTCGCTACTAAAGCCCAAAACATTTATATCGATGACGGCGTTCATGACCAAATCGCTGCTCTTCTTCCCGGAGGCAATAAGTTAGTGGTTGGGGAAAAGACCAAAGTTGAGTTTCAATCCGTCGAAGGCAAGTCCTTAGATAAGCTAGTTGCCGAGAACCCAAACACCCAGATTCAACCTACATGGAAGGTGACAAAAGGAGAAGAACGTCTGAAAATCAACGAAGACGGAACCATAGAAGCTCAGGAAGCGGGAGAAGCAACTATTCAGGGAACAATTCCCGGAATAGCGGCAAATAAAGGATTTCTCTTCATTGAAGCCCTGGGGCGCGTGGGAGCCATTGCAGAAGATGGAACCATACATTGGGATATCCTCGCTATGGTGCTGTTATTTGGGCTCAGTATGTATGTCAACCAGACCCTTTCGGGTCAACAAGGAACTGGAACTGGTGCTAGCGCAGATCAGCAGCAGGCTATTAACAAATTCATGCCAGTGATATTTAGTGGGATGTTCCTCTTCTTCCCTCTTCCTGCTGGAGTGTTGATGTATATCGTGATTGCCAACATCTTTCAGACGATTCAGACCATGTTTCTGATGCGGGAACCATTGCCGGAAGACTTGCAAAAACTGGTGGAAGATCAAGAAAAATTAGAAAAGGGACGAGAATCACTGCCCTTTGAGCGAAAGCGTTCTAAGAAAAAAGAAAAAACGTCGGGATAGTCGCCATGATGGAGCAGCAAATCCAGAGAGGTAAGCAGTGGTTGGAAGAACTTTTACGGTTAATTGGCATCCCTGCTGCTGTGAAAATAGAGGAGGTAGAGGGAGATCGAGCTGAGGAGAAGGGATACTGGTTGACCATTGATGAAACCAACCTAATGCCAGAGCAAACTGAAATTTTGATTGGCCAAAAAGGCGAAACTATTGATGCTATTCAATATCTGGCTAATACTCTGTTAAACATTGATATAGAGCCAGAGTGCCAAAGGGCGTTTACAGTTGAACTCAATGGTTACCGTGTCCAGCGTCAAGCCCAACTGCGCGCTTTAGCGGAAAAAGTTGCTCGTCAAGTGCGCAAGACAGGTAAAGAAGTGGAAATGAAATCCTTATCTTCAGCAGAGCGACGTCAAGTTCATACCTTTTTGAAGGATTCTGTAGATTTAGAAACTGAAAGTCGAGGTCAGGAGCCAGATAGACGTCTGGTTGTGCGGCTTCGCTAAGTGGCATCCTCCTACACCCCATACTGCTCGGTTAAGAAGCAAACACCCCGTAGAAGTCGAAGTCAAAAATGCGCCCAGCGTCGACGTTGTCGGCTGGGCGCAAAAGTCAAAAGTAAGAATCTAATGGGAAATTGCCTGATAGTTTGCAAAGGCGGACTTTGTTCAAATAGCCTCAGGCTTTAGCCTGTAGGCTTATCCGAGCAATATTGCTCCTACACATACTGCTTCTAATCCCTAGTTGTCCCTGGGTACTTATCAATTCCACGGTTACGGCTCGCTTCACCAGGGGCAATATCGCGATAGTTGGAATAGTCGCACTGATTGCAATCATGCCAGTGAATACCAAGATCCTTATCCTATTTAGCTCCACAGTTTGGACACTTTATTGCCGATTCCCCTATGATCCCCCAAACCCCCCACATGTTAAAATCCTTGACAGGTTGTGGTTGCTCAAAGCCTTCCCCTGACCAAAATAAGTTATCAGTGAACAGTGAACAGTTATTAGTGTCTGAGGGAAAAAACTGATAGCTGATAACTGAATAACTGATAACTGTTAAAGCAGTTTTCAGGAGGTGTTTACGATATGCAAGCGATCTATATTCCTCAACTGCTCAAAGCACCAGAAAAAACAGAGGAATTTCAGATTCAGGAATTTATGGCTGGTCTGGAAACATTGACCCCTGTGCGAGGACGTATGGTGGTGACCCATGGTGGCAATTTCCTGGAAATTTCTGTACAAGCAGAAACGATTATCACTTTGACCTGCGATCGCTGCTTGCAACAGTACAATCATCGGTTATCCCTCAACACCTCGGAACTGATTTGGCTAGACAAAAACGCTGACCTAGGGGATAACTACCCCCTAGAACGGGAGGTTTCACTGGAAGATTTGTCGGAAACATTACCTCCTTGGGACTATTTTCACCCAGATACCTGGTTGTATGAACAGTTATGTCTGGCAATGCCGTTGCGGCAGTTATGTGACAAAAATTGTCAAGGGGTTGCCCCGGCTTCATCTTCTAGTGAACCTTTAATTGATAGCCGCTGGGCTTCCTTAGAAGCGCTGAAAAAACAACTGTCATAGAATCAAATGAGCTTTAGTGAAGAGTTTGAATTACTCCTGCGTGCCTGTTACCCCCTAATTTATATTCCCACACCAGAAGAGGAAAGAGTAGAAGCAGCGATCGCCCACTGTGCCAAGGGCGTCGGCAATCGCAATGTCTATATTTGGGATTTTGTCGATGGCTATCAGGATAACCCGAATAATGCAGGTGTCGGGCGGCGCAATCCCTTGCAGGCATTAGAATTTATCGAAAAATTAGCCGAGAGAGCAGGTGGAGTTTTTATCCTGCGAGATTTCCATCGCTTTTTAGAAGATATTTCTATTTCTCGGAAACTCCGCAATCTGGCGCGGCGTTTGAAATCCCAGCCAAAAAACATTGTCATTGTCTCTCCCCAAATTGAGATTCCCCCTGAGTTGACAGAAGTGCTGACAGTGGTGGATTTTCCCCTCCCAACGGCAGCGGAAATTAAAGCAGAAGTAAAACGACTCCTTGCCTCTACAGTGCACTCACTCCCAGATAAACTCTTAGATGAGTTGGTACGTTCTGCTCAAGGCCTTTCTTTAGAGCGGATTCGCCGGGTTCTAACCCTGTGTATCGCCAGTCACGGGAAACTGCAACCGGAAGATGCGGAACTGATATTAGAAGAGAAACGTCAATCTATTCGGCAAACACAAATTTTAGATTTCTACCCCGCCACCGAGCAAATCTCGGACATTGGCGGTTTAGATAATTTGAAAGACTGGTTGCTGCGGCGGGGTGGTGCTTTTAGTGAAAGAGCGAGGGCTTATGGCTTGCCCCATCCTCGCGGGTTACTGTTGGTAGGGATTCAGGGAACAGGGAAATCTCTCACAGCCAAAGCGATCGCTCATCACTGGCACCTGCCCTTACTCCGTCTAGATGTTGGTCGTCTATTCGGAGGACTGGTGGGAGAATCAGAATCTCGCACCAGGCAGATGATTAGTCTGGCAGAAGCCCTCGCTCCCTGCATCCTCTGGATAGATGAGATTGACAAAGCCTTTTCTGGAATTGAAGGGAAAGGAGATTCCGGCACCACCAGTCGCGTCTTTGGTACCTTTATCAACTGGCTCGCAGACAAAAAATCCCCAGTCTTTGTGGTTGCCACTGCTAATAATATCCAGGCTTTGCCCCCAGAAATGCTCCGTAAAGGACGGTTTGATGAGATATTTTTTGTCGGTTTGCCCAACCAAGAAGAAAGGGAAGCGATTTTTATGGTACATTTATCCCGACTGCGCCCCCACAACTTGAAGAATTACGATATCAAGCGCCTGGCTTACGAGACACCAGACTTTTCGGGGGCGGAAATTGAACAAACTCTGATTGAAGCAATGCACATCGGTTTTAGCCAAAATCGAGACTTTACCCCTGATGACATCTTAGAAGCCGCCAGCCAGATTGTTCCCTTGGCTCGGACAGCACAAGAGCAAATACAGTTTCTGCAAAACTGGGCGGCTGCGGGGAAAGCCCGTATGGCTTCTCGAGAGAGTCGTTTAAGTAGCCGCATCCAGCGTCAATTTCAGTAGGCGATTAATTGTCCTTTATAACCACTTATGAGTATATCAGGTCTGTTCCAGTTTATTCTCGGTTTTATCCTTGGAGTTTTCCTCTTTGCGGGAGGTACTGTTGGTGTCGTCTATTTATTCTTTATTCAAATGGCGACTTCCCCACCCAAACCAGTCTTCTCCCAGGAGAAGTCAGAACAACCGACTGTTGCTCAGGTAAAAAGTTCTCCGGCTCCTTCAACCACTGAGAAACAAACCCCAGAGCCTTCTCCCGAAAAGAAAGAGGAGTTAGAGCCGGGTGCTTACAGAGCGCGTGTCACCTGGCCCCAAGGACTAAGTCTGCGCCAGGAGTCCAGTTACGAGTCTCAGCGTATCGGCGGTATTGGTTACAATGAGGAAATTATTATTCTCAAAGATAGCGATGATAAAGAGTGGCAGAAAGTGCGGGTTTCTGGTAGTGGTCAAGAAGGTTGGGTGAAGGCAGGGAATGTGAAGAAATTAGAAGATGAAGATTGACATCTCCCCCACTTGAAAGATGGGGGATTCTAAACGGATGCTACGAGTTTGTTTATATTACATTCTGGGCGCAAGCCTTGCGCCCCTACATTTGGGGAATTATCCTGCTGTAGGGGCTTACGGCGTAAGCCCGCTCATTAGATAACCTTTGCTTATCACCATAGATACAGGAGAGCCCCTCCAGCAATCCATAGCTTCTGACAAAGATATTCAGGTTTGGGGCGCACCGACGTGCGCCCTTTCTTAAGGAGCTTTCTGAGGATAGTGATCGCTCTAGTAGGGGCGCACCGACGTGCGCCCTTTCTTAAGGAGCGTACCATTCAGCGATCGCCTGTTAGTTTACATATCTTTACATAGCTGCGTTCATTTCCACCTACCCAATACTGCTCGGTTAAGAAAAGTTGTCGGAAAAGACAAGCAGGGGGAGCAGGGGGAGAGAGAATAGGGCAAATCCCTCGCAGTATTGGGTGCTAGGGAAGGGAGCAATATTTCAGTCTTGAATTTTTGAGAATATTATTTTAATAATAAGTTGTAAAATCATTAAAAAATTCTGATTAACATGACTACAGCTTTATCACTACCAAGACCTTTGCTTTCTGTATCAGAAGATACTTTAGAGAATCAATGTTATAGACCCAATGAAAAAGAAAGAATTGTAGCATCGCTATTAGCTGGACAAAGCCTATATGTAGTGGGAAACACTGGGATAGGAAAAACAGCACTGGCTGAATTTGTCGAAACTGACCTGCGAGAGCGCGGTTTCCCCGTGGTGCTAGTCAGACTAGCTACCCCTAAACAAATGATGGTTCAAATAGCAGAAGCATTTGGTGTAGAAACGGAGAATCTCGAAGGCAAAAGCTTAACTACAATTCAACTACAAAAAGAAGTCAAGAATTTTCTCCAAAGAAACAATGGCTTCATCCTCCTGGATCATGCCCCAAGTGTTTCCCCAACCATTAGATTGTGGCTTGAGGAATTATACAATCTCGGTCAACCAATGCTGTTGGTGGGTAAAACTCAACCTAAAAAGGACATTCTATTTAAACTGGTGGCGATGCGATTAGAGCCAATGTCGCCAGTAGGTATCCGTCGCATCATGAAAGCTAAAGCTATGAGGATAGGTTTTGAAGTATCGGATGCTGAACTGGCACGACTACAACAAGTTACTGGGGGAAATCCTGCGATCGCCATTAAAGCTGTAATCCAACAATACTTAGGTATTGAAAATAAAACAGCACCGGAGCATAAGACTTGGTTCGGGCTGACGAGGTACATCATTGCTGCCTTCTTGATAATTGCTACTGCTCGTGTTGTGGGTCAAGCTACAAATGATGATTTGCTCAAGATTGTTGGTGGTGGAACTATGATGGCTGTGACTGTTGGGCAATTATTCATGGCACCAATGCATGAAGATTTAGGAGGCAGAACATGATGGGAATTACCAAATGAGGTTTAAAAGCAGGTTCCCGGTCAGAGTTGATTGTCATGCTGATCTTAGCAGCATGCCAATCAACTCAGAGTACCGCATTATTGAAATTCAGGAGAGAAACGCAGGAACGACCAATGGGTTGCTCCTCCTGATTTCATAAATTTTCGGTTTGGTAGTGATATAACAGTAGATCACTCGCTAAAGTCATATTAACAATGACCAACGGCTCCTACAACATTTTACGAAAAGCATTCCCAAATGCCTTTGGCGATGGGATAGAGAGCTGCGTAGTTCAGCCAAGGTTGGTAACACCAACTAAAGAAATGCTTTTCACGGCTGCGTAATATTTGCCTATATTCTCACCAACTATAACTTGTGGAAATGATAGCTGTGGATGAACAACTCCGAGACTTAATTACCCAGGTGTGTCGGTATGAAAAGGCGAGTCCAGAGCGACAGAAAGCGCTAAATCGCCTGCTAATCGCGATCGCGCAATTACCGGGCATTTACCGCTCATCCCACCAAGATTATCCAGAGGCTTTCAATCGTACCCTCGAATGGGTAAGCAAAAATATCGATCGCTTTGAGAGGCGATCGCCAGACGTGCAACGCAGCTTTGTTACCTGGATCAATGGCTATTTGAAGTGGCGCATCCGAGATTTGTACGATCCTGACAATAAGTATGATTCCCGGCGCATTTATCCAACTAGCAATGATGATGGCGAGTCAATCGATCCCATAGAGAATCTTCCAGATCCTAAATTCTCCCTCAGTTTACTCGATCTCAAAATTGCTCAGATGCAGCAAGCCAAGCGTCAGCGTCACGGTGAAGCGATCGCGCAATACATTGAGCAAGATCCCGAAGGCGTACTCACCAACCGCCATCCCAGAAAACATCCCCAATGCCACTGTCAGTTATTAGCTGTCCGGTTACTGCTGGTGCAACCGCCCCAGAGAATCGCTGACGTTGCTCGTGAATTGAACATTAACAACCAAACCCTCTACTCCCATTGGAAGCAAAAGTGCCTTCCTCTCCTGCAAGAAATCGGTCAATCGATTTTAGATTATTCTCGTCAACCATGAAGATCACACCATCCCAATCCCTAACCATTCTCCTAGATAAACACGCCCATCGTTACGCACAACAGTTTGCTGCCCAACAAGCAACCCCGCAGAAAGGAAAACAAGTTTATTTAAATACCCTAGCCGTCTACGCCGTTCACAGCTATCTTAAATGGCTTCCTATCAAGACTTCTCTCCATCAAAGTGATTGTTGGCATCCTGGTTTAAGGGCAATCTTTGATGTTGCCGATCTGGTTTTGCCCAGCATCGGTAAGCTAGAGTGTCGTCCCTTACTACCCACAGAGCAAGCTTTAGTCTTGCCTCCAGAAGTGACAGACAACCGAATCGGTTATGTAGGGGTTCAGTTTAGCGAACAATTAGACCAAGTGCAACTGTTAGGTTTTGTTCCTGGGAGTGCCATGAGCAAGCCACCAGAACCCATTCCAGTAGCGCAGCTTCAATCTCTAGATTCCCTAATCGACGCGATTCATCGCTGGCGGTTTCGGGTTAGCTTGCGCCAATGGTTTGAAGGTATTTTTCAGCAAGAGTGGCAACCAGTAGAATCGCTGTTAGCAACTCAGGGGAGACTTTTGAGAACTGCTAGCGATCGCCGGAGGTTTGAAGATGTGACAGACAACAACTCTACACCTGAATTCCCAGAAAGAAGCATCAGTCGGGGCAAAATAATTAACTGGGAAAGTGAAGAAACTTCCCAAGCAGTAATATTGGTGGTAAAGGTAACAGAGAAATCTGTAGAAGAGGTCGATCTTTGTTTGCGGCTCTATCCTTTTGGTGAGACCGATCGCTTACCACCAGGATTACAAGTGACGTTGTTAGATGAATCAGGAACTCTTTGCCTAGAAGCTCAAACCAGAAAGGCTGATGATTGGATCCAACTAGACTTTAGTTGCCAACCAGAAGAAAGATTCAGTGTCAGAATAGCTTTAGGAGAAAGGAGTATTGCGGAACAGTTTGTAGTTTAAGCGAGAACCATAAGGGAATAAGTAGTTGGACACAATTAAAGTTAACTGTGAGGACAAGGCAACAGGCAATCAACAGTTACCAGTGAGCAGTGACCAGTTACCAGTTAAGTACTGATAATTGGTAACTGGTAACTGGTAACTGGTCACTGG
>JBFRWF010000463.1:0-15991 GCA_051439465.1 Xenococcaceae cyanobacterium
AGTTACCAGTGATCAGTGACCAGTTGCCAGCTTTTTTCAGTTACCAGTACCAGGAACAGTTACCAAACACCTGAAAACTAATAACTGGTAACTGGTAACTGGTAACTGGTAACTGTTTGACGGGGACACGCCCCTACGCTTAAGTCAAAAGTATCAAGTCAAAAGTCAAAAGTAAGATGAACTTTTTGACTTTTGAATGCATGACTTTTGACTTTGAGCGTAGTGAGTTGTGTTTCTCCCTCGTTTTTAAACGAGGGTTTCCACACTAACCCGTGAGGTTCTGATGAGTCCAAGCAACACCGATTTCCCGTTCAAAGCTTTTCTCGCCGTGGGAGTAGGAGTTCCCTCACTGTTTGTTATCATGGGTGTCATCTTTGTTTTGTTTTTTGGTAGTATTACCGAGTTAACTTGCCGACGAGTCGAGCCAGAACAAATCAAATGTGAAAGAACCGAGATTAGTGGGGGACTTATTGCTCTTTCAAGGACAACTATTCCCTTGAATCAGTTGCAGGGAGCAAAAATTGGTAAAGGAGTCTTCAAATCTAATCAGAGAAACTCTTTCAGAGAATCAACTCTTTATAACATTTTACTTATTCTCGATGGGGAAGAAGTTGCTCTGACTAATTCTTATAGCTCTGATTATTGGAAGAAAAAGGCGATAGTTGACCAAATTAATAATTTCTTGAATGATGAGCAAGAGAACAACTTAACAATTAAAGAAGATGGACGAATAACTTTATTTTTACTGGGAGGCGGTTTTATTCTAGTAGGAACTATTGTGGGAACAATCTTTTTAGCTGTCAGTCGCTTTATTCGTTAAAGATACAGCCATCAAGAATACTATACCAGTCCTATTTAGGTTGTGAATCAAAACGCTACTCAAAAGGGAACAGGCAACAGGCAACAGGCAAAGAAAAATCATGAAAGATGAACGCTCAATTATCAATGATGAATGATGAATGATTAACAGAAAGTCAGGTTCATCAAATTAGCTCTCAGCCAAATTTGGAAGCTCATCACTCATCACTCATCACTCATCAATCTCCGAAGGAGTGATGAATTATGTAACTAAAGGCTAAAAAATGCCTATAAGTACGGTCATAGTCATCAACAACAAAGCCAAGATGGACACCCCTAAGATTAGGAGCAGACCATTCAGGTTTGACCTCTGTGGAGCTTTTTCTACTTCTTGCTCCCAATCTTCTTCATAAAATCGCATCTGCCGAATAGCATCAGAAATTTCTTGAGCATCCTTCACATGGTGTAGTGCCTTGGTTTCACCATCAGGATATTTGAAGATGAAGTAAGTGGGAACTTTGACAGGGGCTCCCGTAATATCGTGCAGATCGACCGCCACCTGCTTGGACTTTTCCTCAATTGTTTGAGGTTCTTTGGCAATTCTGTCCCCTGGATTTACTGTTGGGTTTGTTCCCGTCATTGCGTTGCCGACCATAGGATCCTCCACTATATACAGACTCTTGTCTTCAGCGTTTATCTATAATAAGTAAAAAAAAATCTCAGTTCGATAATTTAACAAAGTATTTAAAGATTATTATTAATACTTAATATTTATATAAAATTCCATGTCTCTAGTTTCTCTAGATATAAGTAGTGGTCTGTCCAGCTAGCTTTGAGTAGTTGACTTTCCTTCTATATAAGGGATTGAGACTATTTGAACTTGTCTGATCTGCCTGGACAGACCAGTAGTCGGACAAAAATAAACATCTTTGTATTAAGAAAAATTAAGATGAAGATTTTTTAATAAAGGGTGAGTCAGGACGATCGCAGAAACGAAAAAATAAGCTTTTTCTCCCCCTGCTCCCCCTGCTCCCCCTGCTCCCCCTGCTCTCCCTGCTCCCGGGAGCTCGTCTCAACCCGAAATCTAAAAAACCTATCCTTGAAAGGACTTCCCTCTCGCCCTGTTAAGAAGGTGCTTCAACAAGACCGCTGCCAACATCCACCGAAGGAAGTGGTAGTCGCTGAGCGTTTTGAGTCAGCAAGCTCCAAAGTTCCTGCGGGCTGACATTAGGATTCGCCTCGGCATAGAGGGCAGCTATACCAGAGACATGGGGCGTGGCCATACTCGTGCCGCTGATAGTTCTGTATTTTGTCGGCATCGGCCAACTTGAGTAAACATCAACGCCAGGACCAGCGATATCAACCTGTCCGCCGTTGCGATTTATCCCGCGATTGGAAAAATCGGCAACTTGAAGTTGGGAGTCGAGGGCGGCTACGGCCATAATTGACGGGCAGTTAGCTGGGTGACCGACCGGATTAATTATGCCCAAACGACGCCCACTCTCATTGCCAGCCGCAGCGATAATTAACGTCCCATTCCGGAGGGCACGTTGAGCAACATTCTCGAATACCCGAGAGTATGGCTGACCGGGAAATGTGGGCGCTCCGAGGGACATCGAGACAATACGGCAGTCATTGGCGATCGCCCACTCGATGCCCGATAATATCCCCTGATCCGACCCGCTTCCCTGGTTGCTCAAAACCTTGCCTGCGTAAATTTCCGCATTATAAGCAACGCCATAGCGAGGAGGAGTTGAAGGACTGAGGGGACCGCACGCTGTACCGATTACGTGGGTTCCATGCCCTTGCCTATCCTGTACTGCTTCGTTCCTTACGAACGACTTGCTGACAATATTACGTCCAGCAAAGTCAGGGTGATTCAAGTCCATACCTGTATCAAGAACTGCAACCTTAATCCCTCGACCACTGAAGGACGAATCAACAACTTCTGTTGCTTGCAGACCCCATGTCGCTTCAATCTCCTCAGCTGCAGCCTTTACGCCCTCAATCTGTTGCTCCGTAGAGATCAAGTTATCTACAAGGTTGACAACAGCATCCCGGTATCCTTGCAGGTATTCTACTGAAAGATTGGTGACCCTGCTAGACATTGATTGCCCGACGCCTCCCAATCTTATGTCAGTCAATGCATAGACAATTCTTTCCGGTTCGATGGTGATAACAGGACTACTGGGGGCGCATGCCGCGCTGAGGGACTGCAATTGTTCTGGCTCAAGAGAACAGACAGCAATGCACAGCTGGTCCAATACCAAAGTATCTGTATCCTCTAACTGCTCCAGAATCACAGCACTGCCTTCAAAGTCAGCCGCTCTAGCAACTTTGCTGATTCCAGCGGAATCTCTCATGGTTTGGATTCCTGCGTTAATGTCATCTTCACCCAACAATACCAAATACTTTCCTGTTGTCTCAGGCTGTGGGTTTGAAATATTCATGACTCTCCGTAAATCTATTTCAAGTATGCAACTGAACTACCGATTGAGTTGCAGCTTTTCCGGCTTAATTACCCGAAATATTTACAAAACTTGAGATATCTTGAGGAATCGTGACGCTATCCTGACGTTCGACAAGCTGCACAAACAGCAATTGAGCTCCTATTATCTTCTTTATGTTCTTCATAACAGATAAGCGCCATTTTGCCAGTGAATCAATCCCACCAATCTCAAACAGCAGCACAACTTACATCTGGATGGCATGGCAATCTTGACCTAGTATATGCCTATCGCCAGGGTGCAACCCGACTGACACACTCTTTGGTAAAAGCACCGCTGAAGGTGCAGCGCCCATTTTATCCTGAAGGAAAAGCAGTGTGTCACAGTGTAGTCTTGCATACCGCTGGGGGAATAGTGGGGGGAGACAGCCTCTCCCAAAAGATCCACCTCGAACAAAATGCCCATGCCTTAATCACCACTGCTGCTGCTGGGAAAGTGTATCGCAGCAATGGACAACAAGCTAGACAAACCATCGAGCTCCAAGTAGAGGCAGGGGCTTGTTTAGAATGGTTGCCCCAGGAAACAATTATCTTCAATGGGGCAATTTATCGGCAGGAATTGCGGGTAGAATTAGCACCGGGTGCTAACTGGCTGGGATGGGAGATTACTCGTTTGGGGCGCAGTGCTAAGGGAGAGAAATTCTTGCAGGGAGAGTGGCGATCGCACGCAGAAATCTGGCAGCAAGGACAACCTTTATGGATAGACAGACAATGGCTACCCGCAGGAGAAGCCATCCTCAAAAGTCCCCATGGTTTAGCAGGACAACCAATTGTGGCAAGCCTCATCTGGGTAGGGCAACCCGTGTCGCGGGAGATAATAGATAAAGCGCGAACTCTCTGGAGTGCAAAGGAACATCAAGGGGAAGCAGGTGTCACCCAAACCCAAGGCCAAGGATTATTATGCCGCTATCGTGGCTCATCAACCGCCGAAGTGCGAAACTGGTTTAGGTTAGTTTGGCAGCTACTGCGCTTTTCTCTTTTACAACGTCCCGGCATCAAGCCCAGAGTTTGGCTATAGTAAGGGCAATACTAAGTAGTAGGATATAAATTTTGTCACCTGAGTTAAGAAATGCAACTATCACCCCAAGAAAAAGACAAATTATTAATTTTTATGGCTGCTTTATTAGCAGAAAGACGTAAGGCAAAAGGGATAAAACTCAACTATCCAGAAGCCGTGGCTTATATCTCTGCGGCTATTCTGGAAGGGGCGAGAGAGGGACGCACTGTAGCAGAGTTAATGAGTTATGGAACCACTTTGTTGACGCGAGATGACGTGATGGAAGGTATCCCAGAAATGTTGCATGAAGTACAGGTAGAAGCGACGTTTCCTGATGGCACGAAGTTGGTGACGGTACACGCTCCGATTCGGTAGTTAATGCTCGCGCAAAGAGTGAAAAATAATTTCAGGGTAAATGATTGTTCAATGTTGGTGGATATTATCATGATTCCAGGAGAAATAATTGTTGCTGAAGGCGAAATTGAACTAAATGCAGGACGTACTACTTTGCAGGTGCAGGTGAGTAATACAGGCGATCGCCCGATTCAAGTTGGTTCTCACTTTCACTTCTATGAAGTGAACGAAGCCCTCAAATTTGACCGCGAACAGACAAAGGGAATGCGCCTAAACATTCCCGCAGGCACAGCGGTGCGCTTTGAACCGGGAGATGAACGAGAAGTTGAATTGGTTTCCCTCGTCGGCAGTCGTCAGGTTTATGGTTTCAATGGCTTGGTGAATGGGGAATTGGATCAAAAGAAGAAAGGAGGGAAGAAAAAAGGTAGAGGCAAGAAGAAAAATTAACAATTAACCGTGAAACTGACGAGGAGACAGGGAGACGAGGGGAAGGGGAGAGGGAAATCCATTAATTTTTTGTTAATACACATATCATTGCGGATCTTTTCCTCTATTGTCTAATAGTAATTAAATCCTCTAAACTATATATATTGATAGGTTTTCAGTGTTTAGTTAAACCACTGTAAGATGACCACCCCATTAACGTGCCTCAATTATATCGATGGCAATTGGATACCAGCTCAATCAGGAAGCACTCTTGAAAGCCGCAACCCTGCCGACTGGCGAGAACTCGTAGCAAATTTTTCTCACTCAGGTTCTGCCGATGTGGATGCGGCTGTCGAGGCGGCTCGTCGAGCCTCCCAGACATGGCGTCTCGTCCCCGCCCCAGCCCGGGCGGACCTTATCTATCGCGTTGGTGAGCTACTACTCCAGCGCAAAGAAGAACTTGCTTCCTTGATGAGTCGGGAGATGGGCAAGCCTCTCACCGAGTCTAGGGGAGATGTGCAAGAGGGAATTGACTGCGCTTTCTACTACGCTGGTGAGGGTCGTCGCCTGTTTGGCCAAACGACGCCATCGGAGCTGGAGAACAAGTTTGCGATGACTGTGCGCGTACCAGTCGGAGTCTGCGCCCTCATCACCCCCTGGAATTTTCCTATCGCCATTCCCTGTTGGAAGTCTCTACCCGCCCTTGTCTGCGGAAATACAATCGTGCTCAAACCGGCAAAGGACACCCCTGCTTGTGCGACAATCCTCACCGAGATTTTCCACGATGCCGGCTTGCCTGTTGGAGTCGTCAACCTGGTTCACGGCTCTGGTGAAGAGGTCGGTCGGGCTTTGGTTGAACATCCGGGCATTGACCTGGTATCTTTTACTGGCTCTTCCCGGACGGGTTCAGAAGTCGGGGCTGTCTGTGGACGCACCCACAAGCGCGTCTGTCTGGAGATGGGCGGAAAAAACGCTCAAATTGTCATGGAGGACGCCGACCTGGAGTTGGCCCTCGAAGGAGCCCTGTGGGGAGCCTTTGGCACGACGGGCCAGCGCTGTACTGCTACCAGTCGCCTGATTCTGCACCGCGATATCAAAGCTGAATTTACTGCCAAGCTCCTAGAGCAGACTAGCAAGTTGCGTCTGGGTTCTGGCACGGATCCCGAAACCGATGTGGGTCCCCTGGTGAACTCGGCTCAGATGGAACGAGTCAGTCATTATTTAGAAGTGGTCCGCAGCGAGGGAGCGAAAGTGTTGATTGGGGGGGAGGTTGCCAGAGAAGGGGAACTCAAACACGGCTACTTCTTTCAACCGACCGTTCTGGATCAAGTCACCCCTGATATGCGCATTGCCCGGGAAGAGATTTTTGGACCCGTGGTGGCTTTGATGGAGGTGAACTCGTTTGACGAAGCCATCAGTGTCATCAATAACACCCCTTACGGGTTATCCTCGTCCGTCTATACCCGCGATGTCAACCGCGCCTTCCAGGCGATGCGCGACATTGAAGCGGGCATTATCTACATTAATGGTCCAACCATTGGCGCAGAGGTACACCTTCCCTTTGGCGGCGTCAAGCAGACAGGAAACGGCCATCGTGAGGTTGGCAGCGCTGCCCTCGATGTCTTTACGGAATGGAAGACTGTCTACGTGGACTTTTCTGGTCGCCTGCAACGTGCCCAGATTGACAATCGTTGAGCATTGACACTCCCCACGCATAAATGCGTGGGATTCTCCGTGACTAACTTCTGGACGCAGTTAGTTTTTAACATGATGGCAATGAGAACATTTTTGGCTGGTAAGTAGTCTGACAAAAATAAACATCTCTGTATTGACGAAAAATTAAGATGAAGATGGCTCATGCTTAGCATCCCAACTGATCGCACTCTGCCTCGGACTCCTCAACTGATCGCATCTTTACCCGGTCCCCGTGCCCAGAAGCTCATCGAACGTGATCGAGCAGTCACTTCCCCCTCCTATACTCGCGGCTACCCGCTGGTAGCTGCTCGGGGTGAAGGCTGCATGCTCGAAGATGTGGATGGCAATGTCTTTTTAGACTTGACGGCGGGAATTGCCGTAACGGCAACCGGTCATGCTCACCCCCAGGTTGTCCAGGCGATCCAGAACCAGGCTGCTCGTCTCCTGCATATGTCAGGAACTGATTTTTACTATGAACCGATGGTGGAGCTAGCCGAAAACCTGACAGCACGTGCCCCCTTTCCTCAGGTGGTAGACGGTGCTCGTGCCCGTGTTTTTTTCGCCAATTCTGGAGCAGAATCGATTGAGGGTGCGCTAAAATTGGCTCGCTACTATACAGGGCGCTCCCAAGTCGTGTCTTTCCTGGGAGGATTTCACGGGCGAACCTACGGGGCAATGTCCTTAACAGGTTCCAAAACCGTCCAGCGCCAGGGATTTGGACCTCTGGTACCCGGCATCACCCACATATCCTATGGAACCCATACCAGTCTCGATTATCTGGAGGAAAGACTTTTCCCCACTATGCTGCCACCAGAGGAGGTCGCCGCTATCATCGTCGAACCCATCCAAGGGGAGGGGGGCTATATTGTGCCGGAGGATGGTTTTCTAGAGAGGATTCGCCAAATTTGCGATCGCCACCACATCCTCATGATTCTCGATGAAGTCCAGTCGGGGATGGGGCGGACTGGCAAACTTTTTGCCATCGAGCACTGGGGTGTCATGCCCGATATTATTACCCTGGCCAAAGGAATCGCCAGCGGACTTCCCCTCGGTGCGATCCTGTCCCGACCAGAGCTGATGACCTGGCCCCCCGGCTCCCATGCTACCACCTTTGGGGGAAATCCTGTAGCCTGCGCCGCTGCCAATGCGACGCTGCAGCTCTTGGAAACGGGACTGATCGACAATGCCCGCCTGATGGGAGAGCGATTGCAGGCAGGTCTAACTCAACTGGCGCGGCGATTCGACCGGGTTTCTCTGCCCCGTGGCAAGGGCCTGATGGTCGCGATCGACCTTTTAGACTCTGATGGCAAGCTAGATCCAGACCTGCGAAATCGCATTGTGGACGAGGCTTTCTATCGAGGTTTATTGCTGCTCGGTTGCGGCAAGGCAGCGATTCGGTTTTGCCCGCCCCTCGTCATCGACAGGGATCAGATTCAGGTCGCCTTAAAGATTCTTGCTGAATTGTTGGAAGCAATGTTATGAAACGCACGCAGATCGCCCGTCAACTGTGGGCTTGTCTCTGGGAAAACTACATCCGCCGAGTCGAGTATGCCCGGATCTACCAGCAAATGATCCGGGAAGCGGGGGGCGCGATCGCCAACGATCACATCGCCTTCCGGTCTCTGGGTCTAACTATCGATAGCCCGGACGGGAAAATTAATTTGGGAATTCCCTATGTTGCAGGTATTGCTGAGGCTTTAGGCTACTCGGCGGCTGGGGAATATGAGTTTGCGGAGCAGCATCTCTACGCCCGCCACTATCGCCATCCAGAACAAGACCGCTTTGACTTGCCAAAGCTATTTATCAGCGAACTGGTGATGGATGCTTTACCTGCCCCCATTGCCCAGCAGATCGAGCAAACGGTTCGTTCTGGTAGCTTTTTTAATGTGCAAACCCTGAAGAGCGAGATGGAAGCAGCATCAACTGCAACGGAGGTGGAGCAAATTGTCGCTCAACTCCAAGGTGTGTTTAATCGTCCGTGGGAGCCTCCCAAGGGGTCTGCGATCGAAGAGGTGAATGCAGTCAGCCAGTACGGAGCCTGGGTTCTGCTGCATGGTTATGCTGTTAACCACTTTACTGGTTACATCAACCGCCAGAATACTCCTTGCTACTCGGATATTGAAAGCACGGCCCGTGGACTGGCTGAGCGGGGCATACCGATGAAAACTGAGATTGAGGGCGATCGGGGCAGCGGTCTGCGTCAAACGGCGACCCAAGCGGTCACAGAGATGGTTTCGGTGCGGGATGACACCAGCGGTGAGCTGATTAGGATTCCTTGGACCTATGCCTACTATGAGATTGCCGAGCGCAATTGGGTAGAAGTCGCTCCGAGTCGGAAGGAACTGTTTGAAGGGTTTCTCGGTCCCCAAGCCCGAAATTTGTTTGAGATGACCCGGAAAGCTTAGAAGGGTAATCCTTCTTTCCAAAATATCTATTAAGCAAACTCAAGATCTCATTGGTGAGAAATAATTGCAATTCGGCGGAGAAAGTTATATCAAAAATACATGGGCATTAATTCATAGAAAGATTCTTTGCCTAGGTGGCGACAATATTTTTTGACCAGCTTTTTCAAATCCGTAGAGCTATCTAAAGGAATCCAATCATCGACTGAACCTCGAAAGCACCATCTTTCAACAACAAATTTCCTTATCTCAGCATCCTCCAAGACGAATTGCATCATAGGAGAATAGGTTAAGCTCTGTAAAAATAATTGACTAGCATTGGAGCGATCGCCAAAGGGAAAGGCTGAGAAAAGTTCTGCTAAATCACCCACATTCTGGTCGGGAAGGTAAACTATAATATTATTCTTCTTGACATCAACAATGAAATTATCAAGTTTAGCAAATTTTTTCACCCCCTCCTCAACAATCTTGATTTCTTGATCTGTAAAGACTTTAAGTGGGATTTTTCTGAGGAATACTTGTGCATTAGGATTTTCATAGATTTCATACTCTTCGGGAATAAAATCGATCAAGTCTCCATCCTTTTTCATAGAGAAGAAATACTTAGGTTTACCTGTTTTAGTTTTTCCTTCATGAAGATAGTATTTTTGACCTTTGCGATTTATATATTCGACTGCCATTGATTTACCCCGCAAAAACTATAAATCTATATCGCAAGCAAGAATCTAATGGAGGTCAACCTTCCAAGTCGTGTCTAAAAAATAAACACAAGTTGTAATTGCCAGATCTTTGCTTGGGGACGAATAATTTCAATTTGCCGAATAAATTCCCGAAAGTAGAATCTGCGCTCTGCTTCGGATAAGTCAAGCCAGAACTGAGGCAAAGAAACTGTTTGAGCGATCGCTTTTAAATTCACCGGTGGTAATTGAGCCAGTTGTGCTCGTAGCTGAGAAATCTCGGTGCTTAATTTGTAGCTGCGCAACTGAGCAGTTTCCTCATCCAGGATACCTTGCTCTTTTAATACCGGCAATTGGTCGATAATTGCTTGCTTGTTAGCAATTTCAGTAGTCAGCGCCCCCTTGATCCCATCCATGTCAGGGATATTTAGCTGCGCCACCGCACGGGGTAAATCCTCGCAAATGCGCTCAATCGTTTGTTCTAGTACTTCCTGGTAAGGTATAGCGCTGCATTTGGGGCGCATCGGGCAACTAACGGGCCGCAGGTAGAGATATTCTCGTTTTTTGCCCCTTGTGGTTACTCGGGTGACACTCATGTGAGACTGACACTGCTGACAAGCGACTAAACCCGCCAGGGAACGGGGGGCGCTGGCTGTGCGGGAGGGTAAACGTCCATTCCGACGCAGCAGGCGGTCAATTTGGGCGGCTTCTTCTCTGGAAAGAATTGGCACGTGGGTATCAGGAATTACCTCACTGTTTTGATATTCCAAGTCACCGCGATAGACTGAGTTAGTCAGCCAGCGACGACCTGTAGAAACAGAAATTTTCTTGCCGTATCTTTTCTCTAGGTAGCGTACTGCGCCCCGCAAAGAACCAAAGAGCAAAAAGCGTTCAAAAAAATCTTTAACTACTGGGGCAGTACTGCGATCGAGGATGTAGCGGTCTTTACCTCTGCGGTATCCGTAAGGGGCTTTTCCGGGGGGTGGTAGGGCTTTGATGCGATTGCGGGCGTGTCCTTGCCGGATGCGGCGGCGGCGTTGGTTGCCTTGAATTTCTTGCAGCAGTTTTGCTAAATTTGCCCGGATGTCAGTGGGGTTAGCATTGTTGAGTTGGGAGGAACTGTAGGGTTGTTCTGTGGCAATGATTTCTATTCCCAGGGTTTCGAGTTGAGTAAGGCGATCGCTCACTTCTTCCACTGAGTCTCCCAGTTCCTCCAGACGGCGAATTAACAGGTAATCTGGGGGTTGATCTTGGCAATCTTCTAATAGCTGCTGCAACTGCTGACGCTTTCCCAAGTCTTGATAGACTCGATCTACCTCTAAGCCCCAAATTGCCGGAGCCGGTGGGGATTCTAGGAGAGGATCACTGTAAAGGTAGGCAATAATTTTCATAAAATTGGTAATTGTTAATTGGTGGGATTTTGTGTAGGGTGGGCAAAATGGATTATAGTTATGGGCATGGTTCAATATGTAGAGTGGCAAGGTAACACATAGGGGTGTTAGTCTGGGGAACTTTTAGAACTTTGTCCCGGAGTCCGGTGTCTCCCCCTGCTCCCCCTGCTCCCCCTGCTCCCCCTGCTCCCCCTGCTCCCCCTGCTCCCCCTGCTCCTCCTCTGCGTGTTACCCTATTTTGAACCATGCCTAGTTATGGCTAATAAAGCTATGGGATTGACTTTGCCCACCAAACTCATCTACTCATCTAATCGGTACTTTATTTGAATGCAAGACCCTTATGTCGCCGTGCCCCCACACCCTCAGATTACTGAATCGGTGTTCTAGAGCGATTCGCTCAAAGTCAAAAGTAAGCACCTTCTTTTTTTTTGGTCAATAGGGAATAATTTCGAAGGGAAGGAAGCGTTGTCCAATTTTTTACAGTAAATTGGTAGCTATTGCTTAACCCTGCCAGCAGACAAGATGCCAGTTGTGACCTTTCACAGCTAGGGTGCCTATATAGTCAGAGGCAGGGGTCACATTGTAAAGAGACCAACCAGAAGCCGCCTGGGAATCTCCTTTAATACTGAGCAAACGTGCTGGTTCCCCAGGAGTCAAGCAAACCTCAATCTGATCCAAAGAACCCGCTAATCCATCCCCAGTTGCTTTTAAATAGGCTTCCTTGCCAGTCCAGCCTCGAAAAAATGCTCTTTGCTTTTTATCAGGAGGAAGAGCACTAATCACAGCATATTCTCCCGCTGAAAAGAAGCGTTGGGCAATTTGCTCAGCATCAGGCATGGGACGGAGGTATTCGAGATCAATACCAATCTGCCTACTCTGCGTAAACCCGTATAATGCCAGTCCTTGGGAGTGAGACAAATTAAACCTCACCCTATTTCCAGCGCAGCTTTCCGCCAAACTTGGCTTACCACGAGAACTGTAATCAAACTGTAATTGATCTGGCTCAATACCTAAGTACCTACCTAAGATTGTCCTCAGTATGCCACGACCAACCATAAAACGCTGTCTGTGCTGCTCAAAGTAAAACCGATCGGCCCTCAACTGCTCATCTGCTGAGAGGGTTTTTGCTAGTTCTTGAATCTGTTCTACTGGTAGGTCGAGGTTAACACGCCAGACATGAACCTCATTCTTTGCTAAGACCAAGTTTATCGGTGGAGTGCGCCACATCCTCAAGTCAAAAGTCAAAAGTCAAAAGTTTAGAGAGTATCTATTAATAAAATATTAAACCCTTGCGTAGTGGGTTATACTGAATCCGGATCTAAAACCCCCTTTATCAATTTGTAGTCTTTTTCTTCCCCTACTCCCTATTCCCCGTTCTCCGTTCCCTGTTCCCTGATTTATTTTATAAATACCCTCTAGCTAAATACATAAGCGCTGATAAATTCCGTCTAAGTTTTTCAAATGATCTTGAGGGTCAAAGCAAGATTCAATTTCTTCAGGAGATAGATATTTTTTTACCTGGGTATCTTTGCTAATTAAGTCATGGAAGTTCCCTTCTGGCTTGTTCCAGGCTTCGTGGGCGCAAGACTGTACAATTTTGTAGGCATCTTCTCGACTCATCCCTTTTTCTACCAAGGCAAGTAACACCCGCTGGCTGAAGATTACCCCACCATAAACGTTCATATTCCGCTTCATGTTCTCTGGGTACACCAGCAGATTTTTTACCAAATCGGTGATTTCTTTAATCATAAAATGGGTCAAAATGCAAGTATCGGGGAGAATGACCCGTTCTACGGAACTGTGGGAGATGTCCCTTTCGTGCCAGAGGGCGACATTTTCCAAAGCTGCAACCCCATGACCCCGGATAATTCTTGCCATCCCGCTTAAACGCTCCGAGCGAATTGGGTTGCGCTTGTGAGGCATGGCAGAGGAACCCTTCTGTCCTTTGGAGAAGAATTCTTCCACTTCCAGGACATCGGTGCGCTGTAGGTTGCGAATCTCGACAGCAAAGCGTTCAATGGAGGCAGCTAGGAGTGCTAGTTGCTGCACAAATTCCCCATGGCGATCGCGGGATATTACCTGGGTTGATGCGGTATCCGGTTGGAGTCCTATTTTCTGGCAGGCGATCGCTTCTACTCTGGGGTCAACATTAGCATAGGTTCCCACTGCCCCAGAAATCTTTCCCACGGCAATTTCCTGGCGGAGACGAACCAGGCGATCGCGGTTGCGCAATACTTCTGCTAACCATCCAGCCAGTTTAAAACCAAAGGTAATCGGTTCAGCATGAATACCGTGAGAACGACCAACCATCACCGTATGGCGATGTTGTTGTGCTTGGTAGCGAATCCCTTGGATTAACTCTTCCAGGCGTTCCAAAATCAGGTTCAAACTCGCCACCAGTTGCAGTGCTAAGGCAGTATCGAGCACATCTGAACTGGTTAATCCCAAGTGAATGTATCTGCCAGCATCACCTACATACTCATTGACGTTAGTAAGGAAAGCAATTACGTCGTGGCGAACTTCCGCCTCAATCTCTAACACCCGCTGAGGGTCAAAATTGGCTTTTGCCTTAATTTCGGATACCGCCTCTGCAGGGATATAACCCAGTTCCGCCTGTGCCTCACAGACTGCTATTTCTACCTGTAGCCAAGTTTTCAGTTTGTATGTGTCAGTCCACAGTTCGCCCATTTCGGGCAGGGTATAGCGCTCAATCACAGTCTGTGTCGCGGAATACAACTTTTATATTGTACCCCACATTCCGCATCCTCAAATGCGACCACTTAGCTGAAAACAACTCTATTTTATTATCTGATAATATCTCATAATTGGCGATCGCTGCCTAGCTTAGTATGAATTGATCGCACTACTCAAAGATAGGGGGCCAAAGCTCAGAAACAGGTACTTGCCAGCCAGGAAGTAAATCTGGAACAGTTAAAATATCATTATCCTGCAGCACAACAGGGTCTTGATTGCGACGTCGAATCTCTACAGTGCGATCTTCTGGGTTCACTAAAATGCCAACAACTGTGCCTTGAGCGATGAACTCATCAATCTTATCTTGTAGGTCATCAACTTCATCCGTCGGAGACTTCACCTCCACCATCAAATCTGGTGGGATTGTGGCATAACCGCGAGGAGATCGAGGAAGACGCTCAGCTCGGACAAACGAAACATCTGGAGCGCGGGTATTAACAAGGTTAAACCCTGCACTAGATCCGGTAATCCTTCCAAGTTGACGAGGTTCAACCCAGTTCCATAACTTCGCGCCAACCCTAAAGGCGACCTCATCAGACTCATAGCCAGAAGGACTCATGATAATAATCTTTCCCTTGACCAATTCCAACCGATAGTCCGGATAGTCTTTTTGTAGCTTCTCCAGCTCTTTAACGGTGAATGACATAAAGCCTCCAACCGACATCAGTTCGCTACATTTATTCTGGCATTTTAGTGCGATCAATATCTTGTCGGCTGGGTTGGAGCGATTTCAGGTTATCTCACTCTGGTCAAATATTGTTACAAAAATTTAAAAAAATCAATAAAAATCAACCTGAAAGTTAGATTCCCCTAGAAGCTGGTGACAGGATGTATTTTTTCATTCTAACCCAGTCAATTTATGATAGAGAGGTATCCTGCTTCAAAACCCTCACTGAATCATGAAACTAGCTGATTTGCCCAGAGAAGTCATCGCCGATCTCTGCCAAGAAGATTGTTGGCGTTTAGATATCGATCCAGGCTTTGACAGCAAACATGAATTCTGGATGGTCTGGCGGCATTTTATTGCCTTACCTGAAGAACCCCCTTCTTACTATCAAAAAACTGAAGAAGATTTAGCTGAATTTTTAACCTTCGACGGCTTTGACATTCTTCTGCCAGTACCCCGCACTCACCACCCCAAAATTCGCCTCATTCGCCTCATCCCCAGTGCTGACCTACAGGTACTTACTCTATTCCTTCACGATTCCTTTTACGATGATTGGTTCAAAGATCAATGGGGTGCTAGATATGGCTTTCTGGTAGTCGCAGATCGCTACCAGAAATTCGGCTGTGATTTTTACCTCGCCAGTTACTATCACTTTTCCTATCTGCTGAATGAGGATTATGAAGTAGGCAAAAAAATTATGGCTGAGTCTGGATAAATTGTTCAGAAAAGGATTATCACATATTTTTCTTTTAATAACCTAATTGTTTAGCTTTCACCAAAACTCCAAGAGTACCTGTAAGTTTCAACTGGTATAAATTGGCAATGCGCTGTCCTAGTTGGTCGTCTAAGATTAAAAAAGTAGCAGAATTTTCTAGTCCTATTGGTGTTTTTGATAATGGTGTGGGCGGACTTATGGTTTTAAGAGAAATCTGCTGCCAGTTACCCCAAGAATCGCTCCTCTACTTTGCTGATACGGCAAGGCTTCCCTACGGTGATCGCTCTCCGGCTGAAATCTTGCAGTTTGTGCGGGAAATTCTGACTTGGATGGGCGAACAAGGGTTCAAAATGGCGATCATGGCCTGCAATACTAGCATTAATAATCCCTTTTTTTATTAAAGTTTTAATCGCTCGCTACAGGTGATCTAGAACACCGATTCAGTAATCAGGATATCTGTGATAAATGGTAGATAAATGTAGGGGCACGGCATCAAAAAACTTTGTCAGAAAGCCAAAAGTACCAAAACGCCGTGCCCTCCCCAGCTGAAAATGTATTACTGAATCGATGCTCTAGTACAGTTAGTGGGCATTGAGGTTATTAGTCTCC
>JBFRWF010000464.1:0-14674 GCA_051439465.1 Xenococcaceae cyanobacterium
CAATACGATGGCAGGTTAGGACATATTTAGATGAGGGTTAAGCAGACTATTGACTTAATCCGAATAAGGGTTTACACTCCCTATGGGGAGGTTAGGTTTTGTCCTAATCCCTATCAGGGATTGAAATGAAATTATTTTCCCAAATAATCAGAGGGTGAACCCTAGTTCACCCCCTGTGAAGATCTAAATGACAGAACCTAATTATCCGCGTTCATCCGCGTTCATCTGCGGACTCTAAGCCTCATCCAGAGCCACAATACCTGGCAACTCCTTACCTTCGAGTAACTCCAGACTCGCACCGCCACCAGTAGAAATGTGACTCATCTGATCGGCAACACCGACTTTTTCCACAGCAGCCACAGAGTCACCACCACCGATAATCGTAGTTGCACCCTGCTTAGTCAAGTCTGCCAGAGAACGAGCGATCGCCTCCGTCCCCACGGCAAACTTATCGAACTCAAACACCCCCATGGGACCATTCCAGAGAATAGCCTTACAATCCGATAAAGCCTCTTGGAAAGTCTTCACCGAATCCGGACCAATATCCAAACCCATCCAGCCATCGGGAATATTATCAACGCTGAGAGTTTGAGAATTTGCATCAGGAGCGAAATTATCCGCAACCACCACATCTGTAGGCAACAACAGATCAACACCCTTCTCTTTCGCTTTCGCTTCCAAAGACTTCGCCAACTCCAGCTTGTCCTCTTCCACCAAAGACTTACCCACACTCAAGCCGCGAGCTTTGTAGAAGGTAAAAATCATTCCCCCACCAATCAGTAGCTTATCGCACTTCTCCAACAAAGTTTCAATCACGCCAATTTTGCTAGAAACCTTAGAACCGCCAATAATTGCTGCCAGGGGACGCTGGGGATTTTCAATGGCGTTTTGCAGGTAGTTCAGTTCCTTCTCAATCAAGAACCCAGCAACACTAGGGCTAAGGTAGTGAGTCACCCCCTCAGTAGAAGCATGGGCGCGGTGTGCTGTACCAAAGGCATCATTCACATACAAATCCGCATTTGCTGCCAACTGCTTGGCGAATTCCGGGTCGTTTTTCTCTTCTTCTCCATGGAAACGGAGATTTTCCAGTAATGCCACTTGACCATTTTCCATTTTCCCAATGGTAGCGGCGACAGAATTACCCACGCAGTCGTTACACATAATCACATCCTGCCCTAGTAATTCAGATAGGCGCTTAGCGACGGATGTTAGACGCAGACTGTCTTTCACCTTTCCTTTGGGACGACCCATGTGGCTGCATAAGATTACCTTAGCACCCTTTTTGATTAACTCCTGAATAGTTGGCAGTGCCGCTCGAATTCTCGTATCATCGGTAATGTTACCGCCATCATCCAGTGGAACATTGAAATCTGCTCGTACTAAAACTCGTTTTCCTGTTAAATCTGCTGTCGATAAATTTGCTACAGTTTTCTTGGACACAGCCAATTTCCTCCTAATTGCTTCTTTTTCTTGCGAAAGATTAAATCAGCCTGTTGCTGCTTGCTACAATTTCCACCCTGAAGATTGAACGTGATTCAATTTCAGTGCGATAGCTCTCTTGCCGATTGTACCGGAGTGAGTGTACCGGAGATAGATGTAGTGATGTTTAATACAATTTTGTTTCCCGTTGACCAAAGTCGAGAAGCCCGTGAGGCAGCAGATACTGTTGCCAATATTGTCAAAACCTACAACAGTCGCTTAGTATTGCTGTCTGTGGTAGAAAAACCCTCTACAGAAGAAGAGTCCCCCGAAGCAGGAGTGATGGGTTCAGCAGAAACCGTTGCCAAATTGCTTCAAGGGGCTCAAGCCCTATTTGCCCAGCAAGGCATCGAAGCGGAAATCATAGAGCGTGAAGGGATGCCTTCTTTCACCATCTGTGATGTGGCGGATGAGATTGATGCCAAATTAATCGTTATGGGCTGTCGAGGGTTAGGCTTGACTCAGGAAGGGGCTACTGAAAGTGTCACTAACCGGGTGATAAACCTTTCTCCTTGTCCAGTTTTGATTGTCCCTTAAACTTAGTCAATAGTCATTAGTTGTTAGTCCTTAGTAACTAAGGACTAACGACTAATGACTGTAATTCCGGGAAGGTGATGTCAACGATTACCCAATACAATGCCAACAATTCAATGGTATCCTGGTCATATTGCCAAAGCGGAACGACAACTCAAAGAGCAACTCAAGCGCGTGGATGTGGTGCTGGAGGTGTTGGATGCCAGAATTCCTCTTGCCTCCCACCATCCCCAAGTGCCAAATTGGATAGGACATAAGCCACGGGTGTTGGTTATCAATCGGGTGGATATGATTCCCGCTGCGGTGCGCCAGGAATGGTTAGAGTGGTTTGAAGCCCAGGGGGAAAAGCCATATTTTACTAATGGGAAACATGGTAAGGGAATAAATGCAGTAAGTAAGGCGGCGCAGACGGCTGGAGTAGAGATGAATAAGCGTCGGCGCGATCGCGGTATGCGTCCTCGTCCAGTTCGCGCTGTAGTAATTGGGTTTCCTAATGTGGGTAAATCGGCTCTGATTAACCGTTTGGTGGGGCGTAAAGTGGTGGCAAGCGCCCGTCGTGCGGGGGTAACGCGCCAACTGCAATGGGTGCGTATTTCCGACGAAATCGAGCTGCTGGATGCCCCTGGGGTAATTCCTGGGAAGTTGGATAATCAGAAAGATGCGGTTAAGTTAGCCATTTGTGAAGATATTGGCGAGGCTGCTTACGATAATCAGCAGGTAGCAGCAGTTTTGGTGGATTTGCTGGTGGAGTTAGATTTTGACAAAGTGCTACAGTCCCGCTACAACATCGATCCAATTGCTATGACTGGGGAAGACTATGTATATAGTTTAGGCGACAGTCGTTATAGCGGGGATGTAGAGCGTGCAGCGCTTCAGCTATTAAATGATTTTCGCAAGGGATTGATGGGAGCGATTCCTTTGGAGTTTCCGCCTATTTGGAAATAACTAAAGAATTCAGAAAAGCATCAGCTTCAGGAAAATCGACATTGCCATCTTCTGCCACAACTAATATTTGATAAAGGGTTGGCCCCTGAGGGTCGATAAATATCTTTGCCCTCTGAGTGATGCCGGTTTCATTGCGCATGGTTATTTCTCTTCCAGGATGGCCATCATAGCTAATCTTTTTTTCACTAAGAATAGTAGAGTTAGTGTTTCGAGCTGCACCATCACGAGCGCCATCCAAACCTTTTTCAACATTATAATTACTAGGGTTGACCGGATAAGTAACGTGAGTAGTCATATAAGCTCGACCCTTAGCGTTATCCCCATAGCTAACTATTAAAAAGTTGAGGGAACCCAATGGTGTGTTAGTGGACTGATTTTGCTCCTGTGGCTGTCCGGGAAATTTAACAGTATAGCTGTTATCCCTAGCGGTGTAAGTTTTCCAATTATCGGTTAGAGATTTTGCGGTAGCAGTTGATTCTAGCAGGGTTTCCCCTGTGGATTCTTTAGAAATATTGATATCCTTAGTCAAGGAGTTACATCCGATTAAAGCCCAAGGAGTCAATGTGGCAATTAATAGGGGCAGTATTCTTTTCATCTACAGTCTATAGCAAAAGCTATTTAAATCAATTTAATCTATATTTTAACCGATATGTAGGCAATGTCCATCACAAAATACTATCCTGTAATATTTCTTAGACAATCTCAAACTCTAGATTGTGACTCTTGAGAAAATTGTGGGTGAAATGGTCAACCACATTTGTATCACTGAGTTCCAGGTTATAGAAATCGACAACATCGTGGTCAAAATAAGGCCCAGCGTGCCAAGTGCCGACTTCTAGTTTGATGAAACAGTTACCCGGAATCCGAAAAGCGGCGATTTCCTCTATTGGTGGTTGTTCTGCCTCTGAAGGTGGTGCAACAGCAATCAACCAATCCCGTCCCTCTAGGGAACCCAAACATTGAGTACATTGACTGTGGCGAGTAATTTTGTGAAACTTGCGACCCCTCTTGTGCAACCGCATGATATAAAAGCGTGGTGTCCCATTTTGCAGGTTGAGTTGAGCATCAGTGGCATCGTAGGGTTTACCGTCTTCTGAGGTAGTGATTAATTGACCATAGGGTTGAAAGCTTTCTGGGGTAATCCATTCGGCGCGGAGTTGCTTGAGCAAGATTGGTTGACTCATGAGATGATTCTGATTGAGAAATTTTAGGTCTATTACTATTTTGGGCTCTTCCGAACTTGTTATGCTAAATTGACTCTTGGTCAGAGGCAATAGTAGTCTTGTAGGGTGGGCAAAATGGATTATAGGTATGGCTAATAAACTTATGGGATTGACTTTGCCCACCTTCTTCATAAACTGTTGTTAGCATAGAAATTACCAATCCCTCAAATCCCGTGGCTTTTACCAATAACCCAATGACGGCGGAAGAAACGGGCAAGGGCTGATTCTTCCAGTGATAAATAAATAGGTCGTCCGTGGGGACAAGTGCGCGGATTGCGGGTGTTTTTCCACTGATCTAATAGCACTTGCATTTCTGGCAAATTTAGGGGTGTACCATTGCGAATTGCACTGCGACAGGCAGTTGCTACCTGTGCCTCTTGCAAATCTCCACCCCAACTGAGTTCTATGAGAGCATCTGTACAATCTTCTCGCTTGTGCAGCATTTCTGGGGCTGTTCGTGCAGCCCACAATTGCTCACCAAAAGGTTCTATATCTAATCCTAATTGCTGGAGTTGTTCCAATTGAGCTGATGTTAACTGACTCAGAATTATCGGGGTTTCCAGGGGGACTAATTTCCAGTCATCTTGAAGTTGCTCGTACAAAACCCGCTCATGGGCGATATGCTGTTCGATTAACCACAACCCTGTGGGATGTTCGGCAACTATATAAGTATTGCGCACTTGGGCAACTGCCCGCAGTTCCATCAAACCGATTTCTTCGACTTTTGACTTTTGATCTGGTTCCCACGGCTCTGCCTGGGAACTTACCTTTGACTTGAGTTGGTAAGTCCCTTTCTCTTCCGAGGCTTTCAGTAATTTTCCCACTCGCTGATTTTGGGCGGCGGCGGGAAGATTGGCGGGACTGATACGCAGAGCTTGTTCGATTGCCTGGGCAACTTGCTCTTGCCAGAATTTGAGGGAGTGCAGGTAAATTTCGGTTTTGGCGGGATGACGATTCCAGTCGATTTGACTGGGGCAAATTTGCAGGTGTAGAAAACAGACGGGATAGCGATCGCGGGGTAAAGTTCTCGCCAAGGCTGCCAGAATCGTTTTTTCTAATTCAGGCGATCGCACTATGCGTCCATTAACTGCCACCCGCACCCAATCAGGACGTCTCCGGTGGCAGCGATCCGGTAATCCCAATACTAATTCAATTTTTTCTGTTGATTTCCGGGGTGTTTCTACTTCCAACGTCAGCAATTGCAAATCAGGATGCCGCACTTGCTTGAGAATTTGCGGTAAAATTTCCTGAGCGCTAATACCAGGACTGATGTTAAACCACAGCCGCTCCTGAAGCCGCACTTGCCAGGTAACACTGGGATAACACAGGGCGATTTGCCCGATTGTTCCTTGCACTCCTTTAAGCTGTTGTGGGATTGAGGGTAAGCCCTTGCGACGCACTGGCCAGTTGCCAAAGAGATTCGAGACGGTGACAATGGTACCAGGAGCGATCGCCGCTGCTTCTTCCTTTACTGATTCCCCTTCTCTATAAACGATTCGCCAGCCTGTTGTATCTATTCCAGATGCTGTTCGGCTCAAAATCTCCAAATCTGCCACCTGCGCCAAACTGTGCAGGGCTTCCCCCCGAAATCCTAAACTGGTAATCTTCCAAAGGTCATCACTGCTGCGGATTTTACTGGTGCTATGAGCATTAGCACAAATACGTAAGTCTGTCAAGGCCATGCCCCTGCCATTGTCCGCCACTTGCACGCGCCACAAGTCAGGCCAAAGGGAAATCACAATTCTCGTTGCACCTGCATCCAGGGAGTTTTCTACTAATTCCCGCACTACCGCTGCCAGGGAGTCAATGACCTCTCCAGCAGCGATGAGATGGACAACGTCTGGAGGTAGTGCTTGAATACCAAATGACATAATCGATGGTTGGACAGGATAGTGGCACAACATATATAGGGTAAGCCCTTGAATAGATCAGTAGTTTAATCCATTTAGGTGAGTAAATTTTCCCAATACTCAATAAAAAAATGGGGAAGAGATTAACTTCTCTTCCCCCTCACTTGTTCTGCTTTTTGGCTTCCCGTCGTTTCCTTTGAGCTTTTTGCGCAGCATCTGTTGCTGCTTTTTCAGTTGTCGCTGTCGTGCCGCTCCGCCTCTTCCTTTGTCATTGCGTCCTTGGCGGCGGGGCGATTCCCATCGCTTAAGTTGTTGAGCCACAGTGTTTAACCTCTTTTTTGTTCTGTTTCTAGTTTAGCCAGAGGATATTTATAAAATAAATCTTAACACAGCTAGAGTACTTGGTTTTGGTGGGCTACGGCGGATAGTTAGTTAGCAGGTTAGGCTATCCACTTAAGCCGGGACAGTATTCTCCATTACCTATTCCCTATTCCCCATTACCTATTCCCCATTACCTATTCCCTATTCCCTGTTCCCTGTTCCCTGTTCCCTGTTCCCTGTTCCCTGTTCCCTACTCCAAGTGTCCCGCTTTAAGTTGTTAGCCGCAGGTTAGTAAGATGAAGTTATCGCCGCCTAACCCACCCTACCCAAGGGTTTAATATTTTCTTGATAGATACCCTCTAGATTTTGGTC
Organism: Xenococcaceae cyanobacterium; assembly: GCA_051439465.1. Lineage (GTDB taxonomy): Bacteria > Cyanobacteriota > Cyanobacteriia > Cyanobacteriales > JBFRWF01 > JBFRWF01. The sequence continues at coordinate 6,725 of JBFRWF010000464.1, forward strand.
TTGTTAAAATTTGCCTAGCCAATATTTTTTTGGGTTTATTTTATTCCGATATGCTGACTACCCTAAACTACCACTGGAGCTATTGCTATGACAACTCAATTACCGATAACCACCAAGGAACTAAGAATCCTTTATGAGCAGGACTATTATCTCTGGCTGAAAAACACCGCCAAATTGTTACGTTCTGGAAGGCTATCTGAGTTAGATGTAGACAACTTGGTTGAAGAAATAGAGGACATGGGAAGGAGTGAGAAAAGAGCTATTTACAGTAATCTAAAAATTTTGTTGATGCATCTCCTCAAGTATAGATATCAACCGGAGTTTCGCTCTAATAGTTGGAGTAGTTGGAGGTCTACTATCGAAGAACATCGACAGAGGATACAGAAAGCTTTTGAGGATAGTCCTAGTTTAAAGCGTTACTTTAATGAAATTTTTGCTGTTGGTAAGTGTTATCAAGATGCAAAAAGACTAGCAGCAAAAGAAATTGATTTGGCGCTAGATGCCTTCCCATCTGAATCTCCCTTCACTGGAGAAGAAATCCTAAACCCTGACTACTTGCCAGATTGACCGCTTTACCTGTTTATAAAATAAATCTCAATACTGAATCCGGATCTAAAACCCCCTTTATCAATTTTCTGTTTTTTCTTCCCCTGTTCCCAAAAAGAAGGAGGGGAACAGGGAGCGGGGTGCAGAGGAGATTAATTAAATGATTTGTTCCCTTAGTAAATCTCTCCCTTTCTTCCTGCTCAGAAGCTCCTCTGCTCAATATGTGTTCCCCTTTCCCCGTTCCCCGTTCCCTGTTCCCCGTTCCCTGTTCCCTGTTCCCTGTTCCCTGTTCCCTGATCCGAAGTTCCCTGCTTCCTTCAAAAAAGGGGTAGTTAACCCGGATTTGGGATAAGACAGATTTAAGACTTGATTGAGTTTGCCACTGCGATAGCCCTCCAAATCTAAGGTGACGTAGACAAAGCCATAACCTTGAAATGCTGATACCAATTGGGGTAAATCAGTAGAGAGGACAAACTCCTTGATTTGTTCTGGAGGTAATTCAATCCTGGCGGTATCACTTTCGGAACGAACCCGCAGATTTTTAAATCCTAGTTTACGGAGATAAACTTCGGCACGACCAACTCTTTGCAGTTTACCAATGGTAATTTCTTCACCGTAGGGAAAGCGAGAACTGAGACAAGGTTGGGCGGGTTTATCCCACCAGGGAAGTCCTAGTTGTTGGGAAAGTTGGCGGACTTCGGCTTTAGTGACACCCACTTCCGCTAAAGGCGATCGCGCTCCCCTTTCCTTTGCTGCTTGAATCCCTGGTCTATAGTCTCTCAAATCATCAGCATTAATACCATCGACGACATAGGGATAGCCGCGCTCCCTTGCCAGGGGTTTGAGAGTGTTGTGGAGTTCACTTTTGCAGAAATAGCAGCGGTTAACTGGGTTGGAGGTGTAATTGGGGTTATCCATCTCATGGGTTTCCACCAGCTCATGAGCAATGCCAATCTCAGCCGCCTGAATTCTGGCATCTTCCAACTCTTCTGGTAGCAGGGAGGGGGATACAGCAGTAACTGCTAAAGCGCGATCGCCCAAGACATCACAGGCAATCTTAGCAACCAGGGTGCTATCAATCCCCCCAGAATAGGCAATCAAAGCCCGATCCATCTGGGTAAATAAGGTTTTCAGTCTCTCTAGTTTTTTCTCAAGCATTTCAGTAGACTAAGGGCTAAAGACTAAGAACTCAGCTGGCAAATGCAGGGTGAAGCAGCTACCTTTACACTCTTCTGAGGTTAGGGTGAGATCGCCACCGTGAAGTCTTGCCAATTTGCGGGATAAAGCCAAACCCAAACCCGTCCCTTTGTATTTGCGACTCAGATGAGTGTGAATCTGACAGAAGGGTTTGAACAGCTTCTTTTGGTCAGCTTCTTTGATCCCAATGCCAGTGTCAATTACCGAAAACTCTAGCTTTTTTTCCTTTGGTTCTACTTTGAGGGTTACTGAGCCAGCTTCGGTAAACTTAACCGCATTGGAGAGTAAATTAACCAAAATTTGCTTTAAGCGCTGCTGATCGGCCAGGCAGAAATCGATGCTAGGCTCAATATCTAGTATCAATTCTAAACCCTCTTGCCTTGCCCATTCCTGTACTATGGACATAGATGCCAGACATAGGTCTTGTACTGGCACTTTTTCTAAAAACAGTTCTTCGCGATCTGCTTGAATTTTCGAGATATCCAGCAGGTCGTTAATTAGTTGTAACAGGTACTCACCAGAATCAGCAATAGCACTGACGTATTGCATCTGTTTTTGATTGAGGGAACCGAAGATTTCGTCCCTCAACATGCGAGAAAAACCCAGAATTCCTGTCAGAGGCGTGCGCAGTTCGTGACTCATATGGGAAAGAAATTCGCTCTTGGCACGGTGGGCTGCTTCGTAGCGTTGTTTTTCCTCTTCCAGTTCTTGAGTACGTGCTTTGACTAGCTCTTCTATGTTTTCGTAGATTTGGACATTATGGAGGGCGATCGCGGTTTGCTCAGCAATACACTCGATGGTGTGGACTTCCTCTGGGGTGAAAGTTCGCGTTTTAGTTGTTGTCTGCAACGTCAAGCTACCAAAGAACTGTTCGTGAATAAAAATCGGCATACTCAGGACAGAGCGAGGCTGAAAATCCTCAATTTCCTGGCTTATTTGTTTTTTTACTATTTCAGTGTATTCTGCGGAATTTAAAGTCTGAAAACATTGACACTTTTGATACTTACAGTTAGAGTTAATTATTTCTCGCCATTCCCTGAGCGGCGTTTTAATATCTAGCAGGGAAGGAATTTGGTCGTTGACTCGCCACTCATTGGGAATCTGGAGCTTTTCTTCATCCAGGCGAAAAAGAATCACTTGGTCAACATTGAAGCTTTCTCCCACTCTTTTAAGAATATCTTGCAAAATCTGTTCTGGGTTAAGCCTCGAATTAAGTGTCTGAGCGATCTGATTGAGCAATTGCTCCCGCTGTCTCTGTTGCTGAAGCTGCTCAAATAGCTGAGTTTGATCAATAGCGATCGCGCATTGAGTGGCAATATTACGAACCATAGTTAATTCACCCTCAGTCCATTTATGCTCGCACTGACAATATGAAGCAAACTTAATATTTTTGACCGCTTTCCCCATTACTACATAGTACACTAGTCAATTGGAGACAAAGCCAGCGGGTTGCTTTAGACAAGAGTAGCAATCTCACTGAGCTCAAAATTCCCGTCGCGAGAAGATCGCAATTGCGATACTCAAGAGCAACCCCGTATAGAGTACTCCATACAAAGCATGACTCAAAAGCTCTGAGAAGTCAGGCAACAAGCCATAAACTGCCTCGTTTTTCAGGTTTAGCCTTTCTAAGTCGGGTAAAACTAAGTAAAGAGTTTGGGTGAAAAACTCGATACTCTCGTTCTTGCTTAATTTACCCAGTTCAAGTAAGTCACGGCTGAAATGCCCCATTAAATAAATGCCAAAGCTAAATAGAGTTGCCAGTATAGAACTGGTAAATACGCCAAATAAGATTGCTACAGCAGTCAGCAAAGCCAGCTCAACAAACAGGTAGAGTAGGGATACAACTAAACTGACTAGAGGGTAAGAAATCTCTGACAAACTGAGAAGTCCTAGATAAATCACCATCATCACCGCCACCAGCACTGCGAGGACAGCGGATAGCCCTAGGTGTTTGCCAAGGATAAATTCGGTTCGACTAATCGGCTTGGGAATCAAAGTCAATACGGTGCGCTTTTCAATTTCCTTGTTAATCAGTCCCGTACCTACAAAAATCGCCACCACTGCACTCAAAAGTCCAATTGCCCCCAGACCAAAATCTAAGAAGATTTTCTCGTCTGTGCCGGCCGAGATTTCGGGCAGCAACCCCAGGGCAATGGTTAGCAACAGGGCAAAAAAGGCGATGAAATATAAGATGCGATCGCGGATTACTTCCCGAAAACCATTAGCTGCGATCGCCCAGATTCTTACCAAACTCATTTGAACCCAATCGGCTGTTTATCTTGGTTCTGTATCATTGACTAATTATATCAGATTTGACATTTTCTATGGCTTAATCAGATGTTGCTCACTCTGGCGATATTTGGCAATGAGTCTGTGTCGGGTTATAGGCAAATAAATAATCATCCAGGCTAAGGGTAAACTTATTGCCAAAACTGCAGAGACGATCAATGGATTCAGAAATCCCAGATTGAACCCCATTCCTAAACTAAGGCCTAAACCTGCCGTCAGCAGTAGAATTGCCACAGCCAATATTGTGCCGAATTCTGTTTTCAGATGCTTCCAAACCACAGTCCCAGGCATAACCACGGTTTGAGTTCCAGATCTAGCCCCAGCGCCGATCATCTTAAACGCCTTCCTAGCTAAAGTCCCAGCTATAACTCCGACAAACGCTTTAAGGGCAACGTGCAAAACCATAGAAATAACTGCAGACATAGCGCGTAACACAGTCTCAGGCGGATCGGATATCCGTATATAAAAACCTACAAATCCTAGTACAGCCAAGGGTATACCCTCAAACCAAAATGCCAACTTCACACCTCCCCAACCTGTTCTTGCTCCAAATACCGCCCCAGCAACAAACAAAGCCACTCCAAGCATGTTTCTAATCCAACCTACATCTATAGCAAAAATCGCTGTCCCAGCCCAACAAATCAGGAACAGCCCCGCCAGAAAACCATAAAGCCGTTTATTATTTACTCTGGGAAGGGAAGCCGTATGGACTTTAACAGTTAAAGAATAATTGATTTCTGGCACAGAATGTTTGTGTAAAAAAATCTGGCGCTCATAGGTTCGAGCAGCCATCAGTTTGCTGCTATCAACGGTAATTTTGACCTCAGCTTGATGACGCGCAAACCGAGGCGGATCAAAGGAAATCCAAGAATGGAAGTCTGGGCTATGGGGTGGATCGCTCGGGTGCGGTGCCACTTCCCAAGTACCTTCTTTCACAGAATCCGGGAGAACGTTACTGATGCGGAGGGTTTGAGCCAACTTTTGACCGAGTTGAGTTGCCTTAAATTCCAGGCTGGATTCCCTCAGTTGTACTTCTGGGATACTGCTAACATAAATGAGCCCAAGGGATGCTTTAGCATCAGCAGCACAGGGATAACGGTCTTTTTTGTTAGGTTGCACCATTCTTTGGAGCCAGTCAATAAAGGTTCTACTGAGCTGAGGAACCAGATGCTTGAAATTTAGGCAATTATCTTCATCAATTAAGCTGTCAATCGCGGTGGATTTTGTCCCCGTCAGCAAACAAATTAGGGTCGCACCCAAACCATAAAGGTCTGTTGCTTTACTGAGTTGTCGGTTGTATATTTGTTCCGGTGCCATGAAGCCAAACGTTCCAGCGGCGACACTACTTATAGCTCCTTCGCCACTCCCAAGTCGGGAAAAGCCAAAATCTACCAAGTAAACATTCAACTGGTCATTCACCAAGATGTTTTCGGGTTTGATATCCCTGTGGATTATCGGTGGAGTTTGATTTTGCAGATAGATTAAGATTTCCAGGATAGAGATGGCGATTTGCTTGATTTGGGACGGCTCGAAGCTTCGCGGCACCGCAAGAGACTGGGCATCTTTGTACTCCTGTACCATGCAGAAGCCTTTTGAGGTTTCAAAGGAATTGAGATAACGGGGGATGCTGGGGTGATTGAGACTGCGAAGGACTTGAATCTCCCGCTCATATGCTTTGAAGCCTGACCAGTCCGAGCCAGGTTGGGCAAACTGAAACTGCTTGAGCACCACAGGTTTCTCAGTTGTAGTATCGGTTGCCAGGTAGGTTACTCGACCGCCGACGCGGTTTTGGCCAAGTTTTCTAATTACTTGATAGGGGCTTTGGGAAAAGTCTAGAGACTTGCTCATGATAGTCCTTTAGGGTTTAATACGATGTGGCTCGGACTGACGGTACTGAGCGATAAGCTTTTTGCGCTGCTGGACTGTATAAACAATTATGGCAATTAACAGCAACAGACTGATTACTGCCAGAGGAAACATAACAAATGGCTCTCGAAATCCTACTAGTAGCGTTCTTAATCCCATTGCGATGATAATGCCTAATACGGTTCCCAATAGGGAAATATGGACAGAAAATTTGTTGCTGCACCCTGCTCCTCTATGTTCTTTAACTAGAAATCCAAATATACTTCCTAATAGGATAAAAGTCCCTCCCATCATAATTAATGAAAAAAGAGTAAAAACAAGGTTTTCGGTCAGAAATCCTAACTTATGTTCAGTGGTTACCACAAATCCTAATCTATATTGAGCTTTAGAGATTGCCCAGTGTAGCCGAGCAGACAATCCAAAAAATAGCCAAGATGCAGGCAGTGTGAGTCCAATAAACTTAAATCCCTTAGAAAACCCAATGATAGATCCAACCCTGAACCAGAAGATTGTTCCGATTAGGGTAGGCAAGGCAAATATCAAAGCCCAATGGAACTTATTATCCAATAAAAGTTCTAGAAAGAATCCTGAAAAATCAATAATCCAGAAAACAATAGGTGCTCCAAAAATAGCAATCAGGAGAACAGAAACCAGCAGAGTAGCAATGGAATCAGAAGGGGTGGGAAGAGGAATTGAACCCGGATGAACTTCAACTGTTAACTTATGAGTGCTTGGCTCAGAGTTGGTCTGCAATAAAATCTCACGAGTATAAACTTTATTCGCTATCAGGTTGCTAGTATCCACAGTGATAGAACACTCCACCTGATTCCCTTTAAACTCCTCCTGTGAAAAGGAAATCCAAGGATGATAAGCAGGAGGGGGATGGGGTGGATCATTGGGATGGGGTGCCACTTCCCACCGACCCTTGAGTACCGTTCTGGGAATTGGGTTACTTACCGTGATAGTTTGAGTTATCTTTTCACCGAGTTTAGCTGCTTTAAACTGAAGGCTATTCTGACTAATATGAACTTCTGGTACTGGAATAACACTTATCCCACTGAGTGCTTCTTTGGCGATCGCTGCCGAGACATAGCGGTCTTTTTGTTTGGACTGCACCATTTTTTCCAGCCACTCAATGAAGCGCAGACTAAACTTAGAAACTGAAAGCTTGAAGTTGATGCGACCCATGTCATCAATTAAGCTGTCCATCTTGGTTGATTTTGTCCCCGTCAGCAAGCAAATTAGCGTTGCACCCAAGCCATAAAGATCAGTTGCCTTACTTAGCTGCCGATTGTATATCTGTTCCGGTGCCATGAAGCCAAATGTCCCGGCGGCGACGCTACTCATCGCCCCCTCACCATCGCCAATTCGAGCAAAGCCAAAATCCACCAAGTACACATTCAACTGGTCATCCACCAAGATATTTTCGGGTTTAATATCTCTGTGGATTACGGATGGAATCCGATTTTGCAAATAGACCAGAATTTCTAGGATAGAGATAGCGATTTGCTTGATTTGTTGAGGCATCCACCGACGCGGTATTGTCAGAGACTGGGCATCTTTGTACTCCTGCACCATACAAAAGCCACCAGGAGCTTCAAAGGAATCGAGATAGCGGGGGATGCCGAGATGATTGAGACTGCGAAGGACTTGAATTTCCCGTTCATAAGCTTTGTAGCCTGACCAGTGGGAGTCAGCTTCGGCAAACTGAAACTGCTTAATCACAACTGGCTGCTGATTATTAAGTTTTATTGCTTTGTAGGTTGCGCGACCACCTTGGTAGTTTTGACCTAGTTGTTGGATGAGTTGATAGCCGTGGCTAGAGAAGTCTGGGAAGTTGCTCATCAAAACCTCACGGGTAGTGTGGAAACCCTCGTTTAAAAACGAGGGAGGAACACAACACGGGGACTTTAGTCCCCGTCAAAAGTTACCAGTTACCAGTTACCAGTTACCAGTTATTAGTTTTCAGGTGTTTGGTAACTGTTCCTGGTACTGGTAACTGAAAAAAGCTGGTAACTGGTCACTGATCACTGGTAACTGTTGAAAGTGATA
>JBFRWF010000465.1:0-8634 GCA_051439465.1 Xenococcaceae cyanobacterium
TTAATGTTGGTGCGGGGACGATTACTGCTAACTATGATGGGGTGAGGAAGCATCCTAGTTACATCGGTAGCGGTAGCAAAACTGGTGCTAATAGTGTTCTGGTTGCACCTGTGACGTTGGGAGAAGACGTGAGGGTTGCTGCTGGTTCAGTGGTGACAAAGGATGTGGATGATGATTGTTTGGTGATTGCTAGGGCATCTCAGAAAGAGATTAAGGGTTGGCGGATGAGGAGTCAAAGTTGAGAGATTTGGCTGATGTAAAAGTGCATACTCTCTGATCTAGACTGGGTATGGATTCCTAGACAGGCGATCGCATTTGTGTAAGAAAATCGGCGAAGAACCCAATCACGGAGCTTAAATCATGCAAATCATGATCGACCTTCCCGATGAGTTAGTTCAACATTTCAACCGAGATCATCTTGCTCATCAAATCTTGGAAACGTTAGTTGTGCAAGCCTACCAGACAGAAAAAATCACCAGTGCCGAAGTTGGGCGCATCCTTGGTCTACCGTCTCGCTGGGCAGTAGATGCCTTTCTAAAACAGCACAACGCTGATTTACACTACGATGAGACCGATTTAGAGCGCGATCGTGAAACCCTCCGCCAACTCAAGGCGAAGCACACCAGTAGTACCTCATGATTGTCGTTTCCGATACCTCACCCATCAACTATTTGTTGCTCATTGACCAGATCGACCTGCTACCCCGCTTGTTTGAGCAAATTATCATTGCGCCCTACCTTAACTGAGAACGGGTGCGGCAGGACTCGAACCTGCGACTCGCTGCTTAGAAGGCAGCTACTCTATCCCGCTGAGTTACGCACCCAAAAATTGATAGCCTTTTTAAGTATTGTATCTGTGTAGTGCCCAACAAGATCATTGTTGCACAATATAGTGTCAATATCTTAGGACACGAGCAACTGTATCTTAAACATACCCTCTCTTCTCCTATTTGGCTATGAACACCACCATCAACTCCAACTATGTCACGATTCAAGGGGCAAACATTCACTATCTGGAAGCAGGAGAAGCCACTGCACCACCTGTGCTTTTTCTGCATGGGGCAAGTTTTAGCGCCCAGACTTGGCAGGAAATTGGCAGTCTAAAACTATTGGCTGAGAAAGGATACCGAGCAGTTGCGGTAGACTTACCTGGCTATGGCAGTTCCCAGAGAATATCTGACCCTCCTCAAGAGTTTATGGGATTATTGATCGAGGGATTGAACTTAAATCTGCCAATTGTAGTATCTCCTTCGATGAGTGGAGGATATAGCCTTCCTTTTATTGCTAATCATTCAGAGAGGTTGAGAGGTTTTGTTCCTGTTGCACCTGTGGGCATTTCCAGGTTTGGCGAGCAACTGAAGGGAATTGAATTGCCTACCCTGGCAGTTTGGGGCAGTAATGACCGGATTGTTCCGGTTAAACAAGCTGACTTTTTGGTGAAAATGATGCCAAATGCCCAGAAGGTAATCTTAGCGAATGCGGGTCATGCTTGCTATATGCGGGCAACGGATGAGTTTCATGAGCATTTAATCAAATTTGTTGAGTTGGCTGTCAAGTAACCTGATTGCTATGATTTACAGGCGTTTAAGTATATTCCAACAAGCCAATCGCCGCTAAATTCTTCTGATCTGGGAAGCAAGCTCCTTTAGCTGCTCAGGGGTCATCCGTGCAACAATAGCATAGAGAAAGCGCTCATCTTCCCAAAACACAATACCCGGTTCCTGGGGTTGACTAATATAAAGATGCCCGGAACCTGAATGAGGGAATGAGGGTTTCTCCGGGCGTGGCAACTGGTAAAAAGAAATAGTCTGACCACTGCCTATTTCATAAGTAAACCGTACTCCTTTGGTCTTATCTAGTTCACATAAACTACCGCCCAAAAGCTTCGACCCTTCCTGAACAAACTGTGGCAATGGCGAGGGCAGTGTTACCTGCGGTTGGAAACGCTTGGCAAGTTGAGTAGGTTCAGTTAATTGCACATCTACAGGTCCACTTGAGCGAGTCACAGAGCGAATGTGGTCTTCAACTAGCTCAGAGAGACCATCCCAGTTATTTGCCAGAATTACTTCCGAAGTGATCGCCATTTTGCCAGAGGTATTATCGGTGAAGGTGGACTGCTGCTGGGACAGTTGAGCCTGCACTGTAATCAGATTGTGCCGCAGTCGGTAATTGTCTAACCCTAGAGCGATCGCCAACAGTGCTGCCAAAGTTCCCACGACAGAACCCCACCGTAACCGAAACGGTTTTATTCTGTGGACATTCTGGTTGTCGTTGTTGGTGGCGTTTTCTAGGATAGCTGAACGCAACTGCTGTGGCGGTGCTATTTGGGTTAGGGCGTAGGGCATCAATTCCAGGACTGACTGAAGGCGATCGCTTTCTCTAGCCAGTTCGGGATTATCCGTTAGAAGCTGTTGGAATTCTTCCGCTTCTTCAGGGCTAAGATTCCCCAGGACGTAACCTGCTATAAGTTCTTGAATGCGTTCCGGTTGTGAGGGTTCAGCCATCTTACAAATCCCCCATAAACTCTTTTAGATTTTCTCTCAATTTCAACAGACCCTTGCGAGCCCAAGTCTTGACCGTCCCCAAAGGTGTATCAAGCTCTTTAGCAATTTCCGATTGACTCAGACCTTGATAGTATGCCATCTCCAAAATCTGCCGCTGCTTCTGGGGAAGTTCGGCTAGAGCCTTCTGAACTTGCTCTTGACGTTCCTGGTTAGAAGCTTGCTCAAAGGGAGTAAGCAATGGTGTTGACGGGGTCATAGTTTGAGACCAACGATTGAGAAATCTGTGCTTTGTGCTACGGGTTCGCAATCGATCGATCGCCCGGGAGCGAGTCATAGTAGTCAGAAAACTGCTGAGGGAACCACGGGCGGGATTGTAGGTCTGGCGACGCCACAGGGTCAGGAAAATCTCTTGGGTGAGGTCTTCTGCCTCTTGGGCGTTGGTCAAAATTTTCAGGGCTAGACTGTAAACTAGGCTGGCATAGCGGTCATAGAGCTGCCCCAGGGCTGAAGTTTTGCCAGCCTGCAAGGCACGAAATAGCTCTGGATCTGTTTGCTTCTGGGGCATTTGCGCGATCTGCATAGCTAAAGAGCAATCAATAATTATCATAATCACCTGAAGCGATTTTCGCCCGGTATCTTTGCCGCTTCAAGCGTTTGGCATCCCAGCTATAGGCTCCTGAGCCGCGAATTAGGAGGGCGATCGCACCCCCAGCAGTGGCAAAAGCATAGGCAAAGTGGGGTACATCTTTGATGATAATCATACCGGGAATTATAATGGTGATAATTGCCATCAGAGCTAGTAAGACAGCAGATACCCGTGTGTAAAAGCCGACAATCATCGCCACCCCTAAAAGTATCTGGGCAATGCCAGCAATGACCAGAAACAGTTTCACATCAATGAACATGAAACTCTGATAGTCTTTGATGTAAGTTTCTGCTAGTTTGTCCAGGCTCAGTTTCTCGTAGCCCCAGAAGATCAGGGTTAAGCCTAGGAAGACCCGTAAAATCAAGCTTTCGTAGGGTTCGTAGCGACTGAAATCCATGTTGCTCACCTCATGCTTTATTTTCCATACGGGTGAGATGGCAGATTGGATGTTGAGGTAGGAACAAATTCTGGCTGCTCAACGGTCATATGCAATGAACTCTCTTCAGAAATATGAACCTTGCCAACGATTCAAATCATCAAAGCTACACCAGGACCAACCACCACCGAGAGAATACTAGAACTAATTCAAGCTCACCCGCAGGGAATAACAATCAAGGAAATCTGCTCTACTCTCAATCGCCCTGTCTCAATGGTGCAGTATTGCCTGAAGCCCCTTATATCTTCTAAGCAGATTCATGCCCGACTGAGTGAGAACCGGATGCACTTGGTTTACTATCCGAGCAAGACAATGGGAGATTGAAATAGAACTTTCGGATTGACAAAATAGCGTAACCTATGCTGCCATTCAGATGTAGCTCTTCTTGAAAAGAGGTTTACTTTTTTATTGCGTTCCCATGTCTACCCGAAAGAGTTCTCAGCTAGAAACGCCCCATCAGCATTCATCCCTTCAGTCAGTCATCTGGGTGGGATTGTTCATTGTGTTCTTCTTATTCTGTTGGCGATATGCCGGTCAGATTACGTTGTGGGGAGATGAGGCATTTTCGTTGATTCAAACCACCCAACCTTGGTTTTTGATGCAGGATATTGTCCATTTGCCCACCTACCAATGGATACTGAAAGCAATTACTTCTGTAGTTGGAGATGGTGATGAAGTTCTACTGCGATCGCTTCACGTTTTTCCGTTTATCGTGGGCTTAGGCTTTGGAATTTCAACCGTTCAACGTGTCTTTAAAGACCACCGCATTACCATATTGACTGGAGTCCTGGCGATTGCACTGCCAAACTACATCTTCTACGCCACCAATCTCCGCATGTACTCCCTATTATTCATGACGGAGATGGCTTTTATTGATGCTGTCTCCAGAGCTATAGTGTCCAAGCGATCGCCATCAAATCTCACATTGATATGGATTGTAGTCAGTGGATTGGCCTTGATTTGCACTGATTATGCTGGCGTCATCTACTATGTACCTGGAGTATTCTTTCTGGGGGTTCGAGCTGTCTTATTTAGAAGAATTAGGCCATTTTTGGCGTCATTAATTCCATCTGTTTTCCTACTGGTAATTGCTCTGAATAGTATTCAAAATATTCGAGAGATTGCACAATGGAATATTGCTGAATCTCAAGGGTTGAGCTGGACGGGGATCGGAGATGCTGTGAAATGGCTATATTTAGCTTTTCGTCCGGCATTGGATATCATCTATTCTGCGGGTCTACCACTATTGGTGGCATTAGCTTTGCCGTGCTTGTGGCTGCTATTAGTGTTTTTTGTTTCTTTGCAACTCTTTATTCGATCTCCCCACCGTATTGAAGAACGCGATTGGATTCTATTTGTTGCCTTGCTGTGGCTTCCTCTCATTCCTTCAGGGTATAATTTCACACGACTGTTTTTGCCGAGTCAGCTGTTTATGATAGCTGTTGTTGTCTGGGGACTTTTCTATCTCAACGGATATCTCAAAGGTTTGGTGCTTGCTATCTTAGTAGCCATCGGAATCGTAAACTTAACCCAACTTGTTCAACCTACGTTGAGACTCTACAATCTGATTCCCTATCGTCTCATCGCCGAAGATATTGTTGAGTTCAGTGAGCAATACAATGTCACCCAAATCTTGCTGTCTGACAATAGTCACAATACACTGTCCGTACAGCGATATCTCCAGTCAATGCAATCCGCCCGAGGCTTAAAAGTCCATCGCCTGCCACAAACGCGAGCGCAAATTGCCTCTGCAGTAGATAGCCAACCTTTCTTATTTGTCTCTCACATGGATGAGAGCGGGCAGTTTGTCAATATTCCAAAGTTGTACCCAACTCAGTCGCAACTTCTGTCGGGCTATATCAAACTAGAGAACTTGCCCTACAACCGATTTTGGAAACAGCGGTTGCTGAACCGCTCTTCACAGCCCTATGCCGTTCAGCTGTATTGGGTCAATCCATCAGGCCAGCCCAGTCAAGATCTTACTTTTCACGGCTTCTCTGAAAGTCCCATCAAATAAGGGTTTCAGCCCCAAGATTGATTCTCAATTAACTAGGCGTAATGATAATGGTTAATGGGAGAATCAGGCTTGGGGGATTCAGAAATTTAGCGATCGCGTTGAAGAAAAAAGATCCCGTGAAAAGTCAGAAGTTGGTATGGGCCATTGCCAAGTCTGGCTGAAGTTGGATGGCTTGTTCTAACTACCGAATAAACTAAGCTAAAATTGTATGTCTTGCCAAATTTTGGCTGCTGTAAATCGGCTAATATGTTTCACATTGGTAGTTGCTACGACGAGAAATTGACCTGGATATTCAGCTTGTAAAAGCTGACAAGTAGCACCAATAATGACATCAACATCTATGAAACTCCTGAGTCTCATTTATTGAGCAAAGTAGGCTCAATATTCCTGTGTCTAAAAGAACAATCATTCCTCAGTAAAAAGTTTATGTCCTTCGGGTCTAAAACTATCAATAATTTCTTTGAGTTCCTCAAAATTCTGTTGTCTAGCTTGGGCTTCTTCTTCTGAAACTTTTTCTTCTATCCATTGTTTGAGAAGTTCCATTGCTGGTTTATTTTTCTCGAATTGTTCTTCTGGCGTTTTGCCATAGTGTTTCATATAGGGAGCAAAAGAGTGAGTTGTTTGAGAGTTTGCTTGCTTTGTCATTGTTTTCTCCTCGATACTATCCAATTATACCAATTTCAAAAAAGATTGTTATAGCACTACGATGGCAGGTTAGGACATATTTAGATGAGGGTTAAGCAGACTATTGACTTAATCCGAATAAGGGTTTACACTCCCTATGGGGAGGTTTGGTTTTGTCCTAATCCCTATCAGGGATTGAAATACTTTGGAGCCTCCACAACCTCCCATTATCTGTCTATCCTTTACCCACAACGACTGAAACGGTTTCCTAAAGAGGCTTCTAGCCTCCGCAATTTAGGTCTATTTTCGGCGATCGCCCTCTCTTTTTAGCGATCGCCCCTCATTGGTTCGACCAAACCCCTATGTTTGGGTAAATTTACTCTACATCATTCTGTTTCCCCGTCTCCCCATCTCCCCGTCTCCCCGTCTCCACAAGGGTTTTAGGACTTATGGGAAATGATTAGATTATCTGTGGGGAGCTGTCAAAATTCGACGATGAAACTGTCTCGGTGGTGAAAGTCGGCCTGGGAGCCAGGATGAGTCAACGCCCAGTAGGTCACCTCGCCGTCTCTGAGTTTGATGACGGCGCTGATGGCAATCTCCAGGGCCTGATCTGCCTGGACGATCTTATCCAAATCGAGTTCCAGGGCAAGCAGCAAAGAGTCCGATTGCTTCTGGACGCTAAACGGGAGTGACGTAAAGGCCATTTCCTCTTGCATCCCTTGCCGATAAGCTGCAAAGCGATAGACATTCCAGTGCCCGGCTGGCGAGAGGTTGAATTCCCAATACCGATGAGAATTCTTGAGAGCGAGGAAGAACTCGAAACATGTTTCTTCCCAAAGCCCGTTCTTGCGGACTGGCATGTCTGTCGGCGTGGGAATCAGGAGTGACCCTAAATGGCCTCCGAGTGCATAGCGGATGGCAAGTGTATGGTCGCGCCGGGCGATGTTGCCTGCGATCGTTAAATAGGGCAGAGGGCCGGCTGGGGAAAATGGCTCAAGGGAAAAGCTCTGGTTGTTCATCTGATGTCCTGGATGATGGCGCGAATGGCTGTTGCCTGAGATTCGATACTCTCGGTGAGCTTGAATTGGACGAGGGCTCTGGCAAGATTGTGTTCCTGGTGCTTGGCCTTGAAGTAGACATTACCTTCCAAATAGTCGGTAAAGAATCTGAGTCCCAGCTCGAAAGCGATCAGGCGGATCGCATCGTACAGATATTCATAGTCGTTCTCGGTGAGGAAATCTCTTGCCAATGAGAGATAGCCTTGCAGGATGGCCTGACAAAGTTCGGGTTCAAAGCGAATCATCTCCCACTGCTCGGTTTCTTCTCCCAGGGGATTGCAGCCCGAACGGAGGCAGTCGCCAATATCATAATGAACCAGGCCAGGCTTGACAGTGTCCAGGTCAACAATGCTGATGGCCTGTCCGGTGGCGGTGTCCATCATGACGTTGTTGACCTTTGGATCGCCGTGGATCGGGCGAAGAGGCAGCCTGCCTTGCGCTCTGGCATTTTCGAGGACGTGCGCCCAGGCTCTTCGCTCACTCACAAACTTTAAGCCATAATTCACTTCGGGGGATTTGCTCGCGCCGTTTTTCGCCAAGACCTCATCATAGTGACGAAGGTAGCGCGGTGTAATGTGGAACCCTTCCAGGGTGTCGGCCAGTCTTTCTACAGACAGGTCGCTGAGAAGATTCTGGAACATGCCGAGGGCATAGCCGACTTCTCTAGCGTGCTCAATATCTTTGATGGTATCAAAAGACTGCGAGGCGTCAATAAAGCTGAGCGCACGCCAGAACGACCCATCGGGATCAATCCAGTAGTCCTGAGCTTCCTGTGCTAACAGCACGCGGGGCACCTCCCAGCGGCGGCCTGCGCTGAGGGGGACACGCTGCAGACGCTTGCGAATATGCTCGGTGAAGGTGCGCATATTCAGCATGACGAGTTCTGGCTGACGAAACACATGGGTGTTCATGCGTTGAAGTATAAAATGTTTTTCTCCTTTAGAATCCAGGGTGACCAGGAAGGTGTCATGAACATTGCCATTCCCATATTCCTGGATGTTCATGACCTTGCCCTGTGCTTTGAATTGGTCTGCAACGGCAACAAGATTGTCCAAGGTTTTGCCTCTTATATTCCTATGAAGAACGCGTGGATAACTTTACAATGTTATTTAAGCACTAGACGGGTAGCTTGTTTAGGCGATAATTACTTCAAGGGCAACACACGGCGCAGTTCCTGCACATTGGCCATCGGTAGTGCAGGCAATACGGCATTTCGGCCCCTGGCTGCCTGACACATCTTGGTCAAACCCTTGATACTACGTGAAAGACGGCTTGTGATAACACGGCTGGATAAGGGTTTCAGCCGATGAATATAGCCGAAAATCGGGTCAAATGGTCGCTCGCCAG
>JBFRWF010000466.1:0-24971 GCA_051439465.1 Xenococcaceae cyanobacterium
TGCTAGAGCGGCAGTCCAGTAAAAGTTCTTGACAAAATGAACATTCTGTGTATCTTCCAGAAGCTGGAGTTGAGACGAGAGAGATTTCGTCCGTCCGGTTCCCTTTTAGGTGAATAAGGCACACTGGAAATTTTGTCAGTAAGAGGGAAGTTAAGTTGTACAGAGTGCTCGCAGCATCTCTGTCTACAACTTAAGTCTTCGAGCGCTCATGCTCCCTACGGAACCTTCACGGGAGGATCGGAGAATGTCATGAAGGATCGGGCGCTCGGGAAAATGCTATGAAGATAAGAGCGAATCTCCCCCCCCCTGAACGGTCACTAATTTAGAAAGCTATAAAGCTTCTTCTAAGCGACTATATTTCTAAATTTTCTTAAGAGCTATCGCTTATAATTGTCCTCTTTTAAAAGGATAATTTTAAAATAAACTGACCCAAAAAAATACATCGACAGTCTGACGTAAATCGGCAGAATTTAAAGGCAGCTATTGACTTTTATCGAGGTTGGATAGACATAGGTGAATACCCCTTGGGAGTTTTGTTTGATTATTAATCGATATTTATTTAGCCAGATTGTCAATCATTAGTTGTTTGTTGTTGCTGCTTTGATTCGGTTCAAATTGTTATTCATCCTGGCTATAACATGAAGATTATGAACGATTGCCATCCGGCGTAAATCAAACAAATTCTTTCTCAGTCCTAAATAACGAGCACGATTACCTTGCCATTGACCTATATGAGCCAGACTGTGTTCTACTGTTACTCTTTCTCTTAACTTTGCTCGACCTGTTGAACTTAATTGACGTTGACGTAACTCATGCAATAAAGACTCATCAGGATGCATTGAAACACTACGTCCTTTGGGACTAGTGGTACATTGAGAGCGTAGCGGACAAATCTGACACTCCTGTTGAGGAAAACGAACAGTTTTTCCTGAGCTAAAAGGAATACTTACTCCATTGGGACAACTAATCTGGTGAGAACCCCAATCCAAAACAAAAGCTGTCTTCTGAAAACGGTTGCCATTGCTTACTTGCCAAGCCTTACAGATAATTGTCAAATCAGAAGAGCGTTCTTTTACCCAATGACAAGTAAGATAAGCTCGGTCAATGTGCAACTCTTTAATGGTAACTTGTTGTGACTCTAAGTCCTCATCTATTGCCTCAGTAACACTAGCTTCTGGAGTATTGGCAGGAGTAAGACCAACAGCACGAACAATGCCTAAATCTAAATCCTTGAACACATGGCGTTTATATCCATTAAAACCCTGAGAGCGACTTTTGCGTCCATGACGCATTTGAGCATCTTCAATGGTGATGCGACGGTCTTTAGCTACTCCTTTACGGAGCTTTGGGCAGTCATCTTCTGTTACCTCCACATCTTGTGCTTCTACTTGTCTCGCCACCTTCAAACTTTCCTTGACCTTGGTTGTGGTTTTCTCCTCTAGGGAAGCTTGTTGTTCTACCCAAGACTCAACTTCATCAAGTGCTTGAAGAATAGTACTTAATGCCTGTGTTCTGGCTACTGGATCGTCCCAATTTAAATCTAAGGCAGCTTTAAGACTTGAACCGACTATTATTTCTGCCTTTGCTTCTTTGGCAATGCTGCTTAAGTCTTGTCCTTGTTGACGAGCTATAACTTCTAAAGCTTTTTTAAGAGCATGACCCAATAAATTATATGTATCCTCTACTCTTGCTGCTCCCCACAAGGGACTTGAATCTAGAGCACCTCTTAGAGAACGGGAACTATATCCTCCTATTTTTTCTGCCATTTTCACTGTTTGCTCTACTAAGCGACGGTCTCCTTGCTTTGCAATTAAAGCAGCGCGAAACCTGACTAATGTCCCTTTTCCAAAGGGGGCTTTTTCACAGTCGAGGCAATCCAGTACTAACTGCCACCTTCGATCCATGATCATTGCTTCTATCACTTCATCATCACTTACTCCCGTGTATGCTTGCAGGATTATAGCTAAGGCTAGTTGAGCTGGTGGCACTGGGCATAATCCCATCGTACTGTCTTTATAAATAGTTTCCAGTTCTTTTTGAAACTCAAGGTCGAAGAGTTGATGACGCTTTTCTCTCAACCAGAGAAAGAGTTTCGCTTTCCGAATTCCCTTGGCTACTTTTTTTTCTAAATCTGACAATTCTCTTGGGGGATTCCAGATTGGAGGACCCATAGATTAATTACTGCTCAAGCTGATAATATTTTCTCCATCTCATCAATTTTTGTGTTTTTTGTCAATCCCTTGTCTCAAAAATTTGAATTGTTTCAATAGGCGATCGCTATAGCTTCTTTGGCTCAACTTTATCAACTTCGTTGGCAAAAACCCCAGCAATGGTGCGTAAAGAAATCTGGGTTCACCTTAAGGCCTACAATCTGCTGCGATCGCTCAAATCATTATAATCTATTGCAACAACCTCGGAAAATCCTCAAAGCTAAACTGGCTGTTTAATACAGCTTATGTCGATGCCATTCGGCGAGCGGGAGAAGAGTTAAGTTGTTCTGCCGAGATGCTGCGAGCACTCTCTACAACTTAACTCC
This sequence comes from Xenococcaceae cyanobacterium, assembly GCA_051439465.1. Classification (GTDB taxonomy): domain Bacteria; phylum Cyanobacteriota; class Cyanobacteriia; order Cyanobacteriales; family JBFRWF01; genus JBFRWF01. The sequence goes on from JBFRWF010000466.1 coordinate 2,537, forward strand.
CCTCTTGCTGGCAAAATCTCCAGTGTGCCTTATTCACCTAAAAGGAAATCAGACGGACGAAATCTCTCTTGTCTCAACTCCAGCTTCTGGAAGATGCACAGAATGTTCTTTTTGTCAAGAACTTTTACTGGACTGCCGCTCTAGAGGATGAGGATTCTGGAGTGCGTTCCAGGGCTGCCTATGCCTTGGGCGAGTTGAGTAAGGCCTCGGAGAAGGTGGTCACTGCCCTGCTGGGGCTGCTAGAGGATGAGGATTCTGGAGTGCGTTCCTCGGCTGCCTCTGCCTTGGGCACGGGCAATGCCTCAGAGAGGGTGATCGCTGCCCTGTTGGGGCGGCTAGAAGATGAGGATCTTGAAGTGCGTTTCTCAGCTGTCTTTGCCTTAGGCTGCCTATATTTTAGGCAAGTTGGGCAATATCTCAGAGAGGGTGGTCACTGCCCTGCTGTGGCGGCTAGAGCATGAGGATTCTATAGTGCGTTTCTTGGCTGCCTATATTTTAGGCGAGTTGGGCAAGACCTCGGAGAAGGTGGTTACTGTCCTGCTGGGGTGGCTAGAGCATGAGAATTCTACAGTGCGTTCCTGGGCTGCCTCTGCCTTGGGTAACTTGGGCAATGCCTCGGAGAAGGTGGTCACTGTCCTGCTGGGGCAGCTAGAGAATGAGAATTCTAAAGTGCGTTCCGATGCTGCCTATACCTTGGGCAAGTTGGGCAATACTTCAGAGAAGGTGGTCATTGCCCTGCTGGGGCGGCTAGAGCATGAGAATTCTGAAGTGCGTTCCTCGGCTACCGTTGCCTTGGGCGAGTTGAGGAATGCCTCGGAGAAGGTGGTCACTGCCCTGCTGGGGTGGCTAGAAGATGAGGATCTTCGAGTGCGTTCCTGGGCTGCCTCTGCCTTGGGCAAGTTGGGAAATGCCTCGGAGAAGGTGGTCACTGCTCTGCTAGGGCGGCTAGAGGATGAGGATTCTACAGTGCGTTCCTGGGCTGCCTCTGCCTTGGGTAACTTGGGCAAAAAATCTAGTGATGTTGTCCTCGTTGTTGTTCAATGGATTTCGCAGCACCAAGATTCAAAATATGTTGGTAGAGGGATTGATGCGCTGTGGAATTTAGTAGCAGGAGAATAGAGAACAGAAAAGGGGTAATACTAATTCACTAAGATATTATCTGGTGATAACGAGAAAATTTCTGGATAACATACCAAATTTGAAACTGGCTACATGATCTAATTCCTATTAACCAATGGAAAGTCTTTAAGAATCTACGAACAACTTGAAGGAAAAGCTCGACTACGCTTAGAAGTTCCAGGACGAGAAGTAGAAAAACGCCTCTCTGAAATTAAGAATATTCTTGACGGAAGCAACATTCAGATAAGCACTATAGAAGAAAAAAAATATCCCCTTAAATTTACCGCAAATTCTCAAGTTAGAATATCTCAATTAAATCGAGCTCAAGAAATGAAAATTATTGCTGTTTATCACAACAAGGGTGGAGTCGGCAAAACGACGACTGTTGTAAATCTAGCTGCCGCTCTTAGTCGTCATGGTCAACGAGTTCTAGTCATCGATCTAGATAGCCAAGCTAACACAACCTATGCCGCCGGGCTAGTTAAATTTCATGACGAAATTGATGACAATATCAAAACCTCTTATATTTATCACGTCATTGTAGAAAGGAGCAAATACTTTATACCGGAAGTCGTCCGCCAATCCTCTTTCACCAATTCGGGATTTGATATTATTCCCAGCCATATTGAATTGATGGAACACGAGAAAGAGCTGATTGAGGTAGCTCCTGCCTTATCTAGGCTAGTCAGTAAGTTACAAAAAGTCAGCGAGGATTATGATATGGTCATTATTGATACACCTCCGTCTTTAAATCTTTATGCCAGGATTGCATTAATTACTGCTAACTACCTGATCGTTCCTTCCGATCTGAAGCCATTTGCCAATGAGGGCTTGCGTAACGTCCGTAATTTTATCAATGATATTAATGAGTTTCGAGAACAAATGCAAAAAGGCCCTGTTAAAATTTTGGGTGTACTTCCTTCTAAAATTCCCACCGCTCATCGGTTCGTTAAGTATATCTTGCCTCAGATGGAAAATGCGGTCAAAGAGAGGTATGGTTTTCCCTTATTTGAATCTCGGATTTTCGAGCGCCGTGATATTTCATCTGCTATCGAACAAACGAATCAGATTGGCGACTTGATTATTCCCGATCCCAAGTCCATTTTTGATTACAAGCCAAATTCCCAAGGAGCGGAAGAGTTCGAGAAATTAGCTCAAGAAGTCATGAGAATGATTGGCATTAACAAGAGAGGAGAAAGTTGATGAATCTAGAGACTTCTCAAATTGATTTAGATAGCATTCAGGTCAACCAAAAATTTCCGGCATTTAATCCTGACCAACTTTTATATTTAGCGAATTCTATCGCTAACTTGGAAGGACTATTGCGAATCCCGGTTGTGAGACAGCTAGACATTGAAAATTACGAATTAGTATCAGGATTCTTTGAGTATCAAGCTTACCTCAAAGCGCGGGAAATCAATCCTGAGCTTCCCGACCGCTTAAGAGTTTTTGTGGCGAAGAAAGAGAATGAAGTTTCCATTCAACAACAAATTGAAGCTCTTGAAAGATTGGAAGAAGTTTCTCCTCCAACAGAGACAGGTCTGCCACCAGATTGGTCAATCTCCATCAGTAACTTATTTTCGGCTATTGATGGCATTAAACAAGATCTCAGAACAACAATCGAACAGACTATAATTCAGCTCTAAGAGGCGATTGATGCTAAATTGCCGAAACCCCTTCCCCCTTTACAAGCTTTTAACCAAATCCATGATCCTAGAGTGGCCGAACTCGTGACGAAAAAGCTCGCATTTTTAACGAGAAGTCAACGAATTGTCCAAAGGCTCAAAGAGATTAAGGAACAGAACCCTAATCAGGAATTCAAATCTTTCAGCGAGATAATTTCTGCATTAGGTAAAGGATATATCTCTAAAGAAAAAATGTTAGAAGTCATTGATAACTGGGATTAAATGCGTTAGCGCGTCTCTCCCCAGAAAGTTTTGATGCCATGCTATCAAATCGACCCATCTCTCCCCCAATCGTCTTCTAAGTTAAGTGGTCGGGTAGCAGGGTCATATCGCTACAACCCCGCCCCCTCAGAGACGTAAGTGGTCTTTAATTTATGAATCTTTACAAGATTGCCGTCCAAATCGTAACCAATTGATTCTAAACTCCAGATCACTAATCACCAATCATTAATCACCAGTCACGGTCGCGCCCATTCCTGTAACGACTAACCTTACTTTTCACGGCTTCTCTGAAAGCCCTATCAAATAAGGGTTTCAGTCCCAAGCTTTATTCTCAATTAACTAGGCTTAATGATAATAGTTAATGGGAGAATAAGGCTTGGGGGATTCAGAAATTTAGCGATCGCCTTGAAGAAAAAAGATCCCGTGAAAAGTCAGGGGGAAACTAGAGTTGGTCAGTGTCCCACATAGATGCCCAGAGCACGTGCTGTTTGCACCAAAGAGCCATTGGGATCGACCAACACAGTCCCCTTAGCAATCACCTCGCCGAGTGAAACACTTGTCACCTTTCCACATTGCCAAGCGACCATTTTGTCATACTGCTCAGAAGCCACCAAATCTACAGCGGTTTTGCCAAATTCGGTTGCCAGCAGGCGGTCAAAGGCAGATGGCACCCCGCCCCGCTGGATATGACCCAGCACCATAACCCGTGCCTCTAGCTCTTGACCTGAAGCGCGACAAATCTGATCGGCGACGTATTCACCGATGCCCCGCAGCCGCACCTCACCCAGAGCGTCGGTGTAGGTTCTGGATTCGCCGTCGGGGGTCTGGGCTCCTTCTGCTACCACAACGATGGCAAATCGGCGGCCCAACATCTCGCGCACCTGGTTAATTGTTTCACAGACTTTCTCAATTGAGTAGGGAATTTCGGGAATCAAAATCGCATCTGCACCCCCGGCAATTCCTGCATGGAGAGCTAGATGACCTGCTGTTCGACCCATCACCTCAACCACCATTACCCGGTCATGGCTAGAGGCTGTGAAGCTCAGACGGTAGAGGGCATCAGTAACGGTGTTGACAGCAGTATCAAACCCCACCGAACGCTCTGTTAAGGAGACATCGTTGTCGATGGTCTTAGGTACCCCCACTAGATTCCAGCCGCCTTTCTGGGCTAAGGAGCGCTGGATACCCAGACTGCCGTCACCGCCAATGGCAATCAGGGCATCCAGACCTAAATCTCGATAACCCGAAATTATCTCCTCTGCCTTTTCGCCCGGATATGCTTTGCTAATGGACTTCAGGATAGTACCTCCTGTACTGAGCAGCGGATCGATCCCCTTGAAGTTAAGGCTTTGGGCATTCAGAGGAATCGATTTGCGTTCAACCAAACCCTGGCTGCCGTAGGGAATTCCCACCACTTCCCAGTTGTATGTCAGAATGGCATGGGCGAGGACTGCGCGGATGACGGCGTTGAGCCCCGGACAGTCACCGCCACTGGTTAGAATACCAAGCCGTTTGCGAGTGTTCATTTTGGATTTTGGATTTTAAATTGCTTACAGGGACCTCCCGATCTCAGGCAGTACCTTTGGCTGGAACTATCTGCTCAGGACTGACTTGATTCGGGCAAGGCTTGCCCCTCTCAAAGTCTGTGATGTTGGACAGGGTTGTCTCGGCGATGTTCTTGAGGGCGTTTTCAGTAAAGAAAGCTTGATGACCTGTAATAATCACGTTAGGAAATGTTAGTAGGCGTTGGAAAACATCGTCCTGAATGACTTCATTAGACAAATCTTCGAAGAACAAATCCTCTTCTTGCTCGTAGACATCAAGGGCGAGATAGCCAATTTTCTTGGACTTGAGACCCTCAATCATGGCGAGGGTGTCAATCAGCGCCCCTCGGCTGGTATTAACCAGCATCACACCTGGTTTCATGTAATCTAAGGCTTCGGCGTTGACCAGGTAATGGGTTTCTGGGGTCAGAGGGCAGTGTAGAGTGATAATATCCGAGGAGGCTGCGAGTTCCTTGAGATCGACATACTTCCCGATTTGAGCTTCAAACTCTGGGTTTGGGTAGAGGTCATAAGCGAGGATTTTACACCCAAATCCTTTCAGGATCTGCCCCACAATAAAGCCGATTTTGCCAGTTCCCACAATCCCCACCGTACGTCCATGGAGATCGAATCCCAAAAGTCCATCAAGGGAGAAATTGCCTTCTCGCACCCGGCTGTAGGCGCGATGGAGCTTCCGATTCAGGGTCAGAATTAGGGCGACTGTATGTTCGGCAACCGCATAGGGGGAATAGGCGGGGACGCGCACAACGGTCATCCCCAACTCCGCTGCGGCTTTCAAATCCACATTGTTGAAACCAGCACAGCGCAGGGCAATCAGGCGAGTTTCCCCAGCGGCGATCGCTTCTAGAGTTTTTCGATCTAGCTGATCATTAACGAATACGCACACTCCTGGGAATCCTGATGCTAAGGCAGCTGTGCGATCATTGAGGCGCGGTTCAAAAAAATCCAACTCATGGCCGTAGTCGGCATTAACGGCTTCTAGAAACCGTCTATCGTAAGCTTTCGTGCTGAAAACTGCAACTTTCACCGAGAAAATTCAAGCTATTTCCATCTCATAGGCAGAGATTGGGAGTTAAGCCTGCCTCCAATAAACAAAAGCTCTCAAAAGAATTATCACATAAATTCCCGTGCAACTTTTCGGAAACTTTCATTCTGAGCGGAACGGAGTGGAGCGAAGAATCTCTAGTGCTGTTTGAAATCTCCGTGGGATCTCAACCAAGCCGTTAGATCCTCTACCTTAGAGAAATCCAACAATGCCTCACTCAAATCCTCTAACTGTGCGCTAGATAACCTCTGAATTTGCCTCGAAATCAAAGATTTCTGCCCGTCGGATCACCAATCACCCCCTCACCAGTCACCAGTTTAGAATTGAGAATATTAGAGCGTCTTTGAAAAATTGTAGGGGCGAAGCATTTTTAAGCTTGAATTTTAGCAAGATTTGTACGTTCGTTAATGGGTTAATGAATGTTTATTTGAAGTGCGATCACATTAATCTCTTTGATTTCCTCGAATCAAATAGCGTACTTCTTCAAGCAGAACATTAAACCTCTCATCGTTTTCAGCTTGTCGTTGCTTCACTAACTCTATCTCTTGTTCAAACTGAGCCATCCTTTGTTGATTTTGAGCGGCAACCTGCAGCAATGCTTGAGCTGTTACTCTCAAGCCATCCACGCTATCTCGGATTTGGGTAATGCTATCTCTCATCTCACCTACGCTTGATGCCAACTCATCAAGCATTTCATCGGTCCAACGTTGTACTGCCATTTTATCTCCTTAATCTTGCTTTGCTCACCGCCTTCTATTTTACAAGGCGATCTCGAAGGGGCGAGTGCGCTCGCCAAGTTTGTAGGGCGATCATCCCCCAAAGTTCCGTCTACAGCGATCGCCAACTGAGAGAGCTACAAAAATGAAGGTAAATCAATCAAACTCTTACCTACTCAAGATTATTAAAAAAGATTTCTACTTGAGAATTTCCCCCTCCGCCTTACGTATAAAATAGGACACGACATAAAGAAATGTAATAAATATGAGTTTTGACTATAATCAGCCGAAGGATGGGGCATCTCAAGACATTGCTAACTCGTCAATTTTTACAAGAACACGATCAAGCTCATAATGACAAAGATGCTGTCTTGCAGCGCCCAACGTGCGAGCTGCAACTTGGCTGTTGGGTTGGAGTGCGATCGCCCACCAACTTAAAGCGGGACAACCTGCTTGAGACAAGGTTTCAGGTTTCAGGTTTCAAGTTGTAGGCTTCAGGCTTTAGGAAGTTGTATTTATAATCAAACTCACATGAGGATAACCAAGAATATTGCTATCATTAGTCATTAAAGGACAGTCATAAGTCCTTGCAGTAGCAACGATAATCCTATCTGCAGGATCTTTATGAAATTCCCCCGGTAAGGAGTAAGATTCAATTGCGATCGCAGGGGTGATAGGAATTAAAAGGATTCCTTCTTCAGCCAAGGCGATAGAAAACCACTCGTTCAATGGCTTAGGAAGAACCAATCGACCTCCATTGACTAATCTTGAAATTTCAAGGAGACTGATAGTTAATATTCCTATCCCATCAGTACGAGAGTTTTCAATAATTTCTTTCTGAAAACTCGTAAGTTTAGGAGAGTCTTGGTTCCACCAAAACCAGATATGGGTATCAATAATAATCATTCCTTCTCCATATCCCATTCATCGGCAGGGAGTCCTGACTCTTCGGGAGTTCCATAGAAAACAAAAGGCTCTGTGCCAGCCAAAGCAGGCTTGCGTTTTGGCTTAGTTTCAGTATCTTTAATAATAGAACTAAGCTTGTCTTGGATGACTTCATTGAGAATTTCTGAAGCCAGATCTTCTACAGACATATGTTTAAAAGCCGCAGCCTTAATCAAAATCTGTTGAGCTTCCTGGCTAAGATGAATATTTGTACTGTTCATGGGTAGTACCTCCAAGAAAAAGACTACAAACTGAATCCCAATCATTTTACCTAGTTGCCAAACTGTTCAGAAATCGCTTCTCTGAATTTCTGACTTTCTTCTGGTGTGACTCGCCTCGCCCTCTCGAAAGGGAACTCAGATTCCTTCTTCATATCTCTTGCCCTCTCTTTTTGTCGCTTTTCTCGCACTTATTATCCTGATATGTTCGCCGCGCATTGTAAAGACAACCACGATTATTGAGCTATTTTCCGCTTCTCCAATTGCCCATTCTCTTTCTTCTTGCTCGGAATGCTTGGAGTCTTCCGTAAACAGGAGATAGGGAGCGGCAAAAACTGTCACGGCTTCCTCAAATTTAATGCCATGCTTAAGAAAATTGTCCTCCAGTTATTTTATATTAGCCGATCGCCTTTTCTCATCTAGCAGTTAACCATTGCTCCGTCATCCGCGATCGCACTACAAAATCAGTCGTTCGCACTTCCAAAAACCTCCCCAAAAAAGTAGGGTGTGTTAGGGACAGTGTAACCCACCAAATTTAATTACATAGATGGTGCGTTACACTCCGTTAACGCACCCTACAAGAGCGGCGATCGCACTTTGAGGATGTAAAGGACAATGATTTCTAGATGGTGGGTTACGGCGCGGCAAGGAAAACTTAGTCAAAATACACAACTTATTGCCCGCGCCTAACCCACCCTACGATATATAATATACAATACCGATGCTATCGGACACGATCTCATTGGTTACACATCAGTTGAATTAATTTATGGAGAATCAGTTATTTCTTGAATTAGCTGGTTAGGAGTGAGAATTCGAGGCACAGTCACTGCGAAATCTTGCGGATTGCGGGTGACAATGGCATCTAATTGATTAATAACAGCCGTGCTGTATTGAATGGCATCTTCAAAGTCTCGAAAATTAGCATTGAGTGCTATCTCTATTGCAGCCTCATTGACAGTGGCAAGTTGACATAAGGTAGCCATCCTTTTCAAAAAATCTAGCGTTAAATCTCGACCTTTGGCTTTGCGAACAATATAGTAAATATCGCTGAAAGTTGAAGCTGAGATGTAGCCTTTAACTCGCTTCTGGTAAACCATTGATAGAACTTGCAGGCTTTCAGTATAAAAAGGTTGTCGCTCAAGGGCAACATCCACAATGATGTTAGTATCTAGCAGAACTTTCAAAGGTTATACTTCTCCTTCAAATACTCCCACTTGGCTTTATCAGGATCGAAGTCTGGGGGGGTAGGCTCAGTTTTTTCTAGCCATTCTTTTATAATGGGAATACTGCATTTAACTTTCCTTTTGGCTTTCTTAGCCTGTGAGTTAGTTTCTGGAACTGTGGAACTTTCTGTTGCTTTAACTTGCTGCAAGATGATGACTTCTACATCACCCGGATTCAGGTTGATGGGTTCGGTAATGATTAAGTGACCAAATTGATCTATTTTTCCCTTTAGTTTATAAGCTTGCATGTCATTGCTCCTGATTGTTATTAATCAATTCCAGTTTAGATCGCTCTGTCCAACTTATCTAGCAGCGGAAGTGTCAGAGTCACCTGCTGTTTCAGTGTACTCGCAGAAAATATTCAGTCCGACTTTGAGAATGTACAGGACAATGATGGTGGCGATCGCCGGATTTATTGGTAGAGTCGTCAACCCTACTAGATAGACAATTGCCCCTGTCATCAAAGAGGCACTGCCGGGATTTTTGTTGTAGTCCAGGATTTTCGAGCGAAAGCCCTCATCGCCACAGATTTCATCGCGGAGGACTTTAAGGGTAGATTGCCAGAGGGATTTTTGCCCAAATATCTCCTGTGGATGTTGCTCTTCCCATAGGCGATCGAAGGTAGTGTCAAATCTGCCATTATTTTCTTTGAGAATAGCAATTGCCTCTTGCGCAGGGCTGTAATCTTGTAATAGCTGCTGTTTTGCTTCTATTTCGGCGGTAGTTAATTGTGTTTCCATACTCTTTAAAATCCTCTAGGATTGCTGAATCGTTCTAGCACAGTATAAGTTAAGTAGGGTGCGTGAGTGCAATTGAAGTTGGAAGAGTACCACAGTATTTGGGTTAAGGGCGCTCAGGCATTGCCCGCGCTTCCAGCAATTTCTTGAATTAGCTGGTTAGGAGTGAGAATTCGAGGGGCGCTCACGGCGAAATCTCGCGGATTGCGGGTAACAATAGCATCTAATTGATTAATAATAGCACTGCGGTATCTATCAGAATTTTCACAGATTATGCTTCTCTTTCAAATATTCCCATTTAGCTTGATCCGGGTCAAAATCTGGTGGAACAGTTGGGGCATTTTCAAATAAACCTTGGAATGCTTTGACCCTAGACTTAAATTCCTTTTTGGGGACTTCAGTTTGTGATTCAGTTTCTAGAACTGTGGAACTCTCGGTTGCTTTAACTTGCTGCAAGATGATAACTTCTACATCACCAGGATTCAGGTTGATGGGTTCGGTAATGATTAAGTGACCGGATCGATCTATTTTTCCTTTTAGTTTATAAGCTTGCATGTCATTGCTCCTGATTGTTATTAATCAATTCCAGTTTAGATCGCTCTGTCCAACTTATCTAGCAGCGGAAGTGTCAGAGTCATCTGCTGTTTCAGTGTACTCGCAGAAAATATTCAGTCCGACTTTGAGAATGTACAGAACAATGATGGTGGCGATCGCCGGATTTATTGGTAGAGTCGTCAACCCTACTAGATAGACAATTGCCCCTGTCATCAATGAGGCACTGCCGGGATTTTTGTTGTAGTCCAGGATTTTCGAGCGAAAGCCCTCATCGCCACAGATTTCATCGCGGAGGACTTTAAGCGTAGATTGCCAGAGGGATTTTTGCCCAAATGTCTCCTGTGGATGTTGCTCTTCCCATAGGCGATCGAAGGTAGTTTCAAGTCTGCCATTATTTTCTTTGAGAATAGCAATTGCCTCTTGCCCAGGGCTGTAATCTTGTAATAGCTGCTGTTTTGCTTCTATTTCGGCGGTAGTTAATTGTGTTTCCATGGAGTAGAAGCATATTCAGCAGCACGCTCACTGGGCAATCTGCGGCTCAAGTCTCCCTGAATCAGTTTATCCAAAATTGGTAGAATTTCACTGAATTCGTTGACCTTTATTCTTTGCAAATCTTCAAGAGTGACATTTGTATCTGATAAAGTTCCCTTCTCTACTTTGTTTACTCATTAAACCTCATTCTTTCCCTTGCTCTGCCGCCCTCCAAATCGCTTCGCGCACCTCTCCTGTACACTCACCCCCCGTCACCTCTCGCCAAATTGCCTCAAACTGGCTTTCTCCTAACACCTTCAGCATCCGCCCTAAATCCCTAATATCCGAGCCAATCCACTCTTGATTATGCTTAATGTCAATGGCTAAGACTCCAATGTAAATTTTCACCGCCTCAGTCCAATTTTCTTGTGCTTCTAATACATTGCCCCATTTGCTCAGATTATCAGAAGCTTTCCACCAATCTTGAAACTGCTGGAAAACTGCAAAGGCTTTTTGGTAGTAGGCGATCGCCTCGTCAAACTGCCGTTGCTCCTGTTGCTCCTGTGCTACCCTGCCCAGTAGGTGATATTCATCAGCAGCGTTGTACCAATCCTGTGCGTCTTCAAATATCTTCATGGCTTTTTGGTAGTAGGCGATCGCCTCGTCAAACTGCCGTTGCTGCTGTGCTATCACGCCCAGTTGGTGATAGTCAGAGGCAGCCTTGTACCAATCCCCTGCGTCTTCATATATCTTCAGAGCTTTTTGGTAGTAGGCGATCGCCTCGTCAAACCACCCTTGCTTCTGTGCTACCATGCCCAGTTGGTGATAGACAGTGGCAGCCTTGTACCAATCCCCTGCGTCTTCATATATCTCCAGGGCTTTTTGGTAGTAGGCGATCGCCTCGTCAAACCGCCCTTGCTCCTCTGCTACCATGCCTAGTTCGTGATAGTCAGAGGCAGCCTTGTACCAATCCCCTGCGTATTTTCTTATCTTCAGGGCTTTTTGGTAGTAGGCGATCGCCTCGTCACACCGCCCTTGCTCCTCTGCTACCACGCCTAGTTGGTGATTCGCAACAGCAATCCTGTCATTCACCGAGGGGTCATTTAATGCCGTCAGTTCATCTAAAATTTCTTGATGAATTGCCCTTCCTCCTTCCAAATCAGCAATAGCCAGAGCATCCTTCGCATCCTCTCCCCGCAGATAGATCCAGAAATTAAAGGCATCTTTACCCTTTGCCTTTGCCTGTGCCAAGTTTATGCCAATCTGATTCAGCGCCCGCTGTCGCAGGGACTTAAATTCCGGTTTGCGCCCCCACCGCTCATACACCTCCCCCAAGGCTTGCAGAATTGCCTGAGCTTCAGCCCAATCCTGCTGCTGTTCGGCAAGGCGCAGGTTTTGCAACAAGTTCGGTTCTTCCACTCGCAGCACAAAGGTTGCCAATTCAGCATTGCCGATCAGTTGCTTGCGGTAGTTATTCGCCAACACTGCGTACAAAACCAGCAACTTTTTTTCTAGTTGGGCGATCGCCTCCTGGGAGTTTTCCTCTGCCAACCTTTGCCGCAAATACCAGGGAAGGGCAGGGTGAATTTTGTAGATAGTTGAACCCAGATGTTCGAGAATACTTGCCTCTGCTGCTTCGTTGAGAATCTGATGCCAATCCGATTTCTGCAAGTTATCCCCAAACACCGCCCGATATGCCTCTCCATACTTATTATCAGGACTTTCTGAGAAGGCACGGAGCAAATCAGCATCAACTCGCTCAGAAAACAGTGCCAAAAAGGGCAAATGCTTCCGGGTGTGCTCCGATAATTTGGCAAAGGAATAATCCAGAGATACGGTGAGGGATTTATCTCTCCCCTCCTCTTCTGTACCCTTAAAGGTATCTAATCCCTGACGCAGCGCTTCGATAAGCTGCACTGGTGTCTGAGTCTTCAGATGAGGCAATACCACCCGCAAGGAGAGGGGATGTCCCCCCAGCAGTTTCAGCAATTCCAGATACTCCTCAGGCAGCTTTCTTCTATCCACTCCCGCCGTTTGCAGAATCTTCGCCGCTAACTCTTCCGCATCCGACTGAGAAAGCCCCCCCAAAGGCAGCAGCGTGTAGCCGCAATCGAGCCAAGATTCCTCCCGACGACTGGCAATCAATACCCAGGATTGTCCCCCGCGCAAAGCTTTGAGAAACTTCTTCAAATTATCTCGCTCTGAAGCAGGTAATAAAGGCTCATTCCCCGTGGGAAACCCCACCACTGGCTCAAAATTATCCCAAATTAACAAGCAAGGATTAGTTTGCAGATATTGCAGCACTCCTTTCTCCTGTTGCTCAAAGGGATATCGGGAGAAAGCATCCCCCATCAACGCCCTGCCAATATCATTCACTACATTGCTCAATCCCGCACCGCTTTCAAAAGAGGTGAAGAAAATGCCAGCAGTACGTCCTTGGGTATCAGCCAGCCAGCGAGCAAATCCCCCCGCTAACTGAGTTTTCCCCACACCCCCCATACCTTTGAGCAATACTGCATAGTTTTGGCGAAAAGCCCGCTCTAAGCGCAAAATATCGTAATCCCGCCCCACAAAACCAAAAGCGCCTTCTTCTGGTAAACCTTGCGTCTCTTCTGAGGGGCTTTCTGTCTGCGCCATCAACTCCGCCAAACTGGGAGCCTCTTTTTTAGGAGTAAAGGGCGTATGGGGTTCTTGCTGATACAATACGGGAACTAACCAATCCCGCAAGGGCAAATCTCCCTTGGGGCTGGAGCGCAAAGGATGATTTAATACTGTTAGTCTCGCTGCTGCTACAGCTTCCGATAGACTCATCCCCCTTACCAATTCTCCATACAGCCTGCCCATAAACTGTTTCGCCGCTTCTGCATGGACGGTATAAACCATCGCCACCACGCCCTTCGCCCCGGAAAATATGAATCGCGTTGCCACGGAGGAAAACTTTTCCTCTCCTTCTTGGGCAGATTTGCAGGCATTGAGAATAAAGACTGGCACTCGGCAATTTGCCAAACTCTGAGCAATCCTATCAGCGCTAATTACTTGTTCCGAGCCATCGAGGCTTTCAAATACCAATTCTCCTTGCTCTGTCTCTCCCCCCAGTTGGAATTCCTGCCCTTGACTTTGGGGATTAAAGGTTCCATGCCCATCAAAATGAACGATGTGGTAAAATCCTTGTTTATGAGCATTTAATTCCCGTTCAAATTCCTCAAAACTGGGGGGACGCAATACCTTGAGGTTAATCTGCCGTCGAATCGGTTTGAGCGCTTCAAGCATAGAACGGGCAATGGTTTTAAAAGAAACATCCCTCTCTCCATAAGGACGGGCGATCGCCAGCAAAATATTTAATTTATCATCAGGCAGATTTCCCATTGGTGCCCGCACTGCCTGAGTGCTGAGACTGCGATACATCCCCGCCAGCAAGGGGGCGATAAATTGATAGTCGGGGGAGTAGAGCAATTCCCAAGGCAAGTTCAGCACCTTTGGGTTATCAGAGGCGATGCCAATTTCACAGCGATCCAGCCCTTCTCTGGTTGCTTCCTGAAAAAACTCCCGTCCCTTCTCGCTGCTGCGAAACACTAATTCAAATAGCTGTTGTCCCCACTCCTGAAAGTTCTGCTCAATTTTCGCCGCTTTCTGGGGTTCAATGCCATAGGGAAATCGGAGGTACTCTTCGAGATACCAGCGCAAATCTGCTAGCGCCTGCTCATCAAAAGGATGCTGGAAGGAGACAGATGGAGCAAAGCGAGGGTTAGTTTGTCCTCGCTGCCAAGAAAGCCGAATCGAATCTCCTGAATGGTTAACCCACAAACGATTTTCCGCCATCTTCGTGCCGCTGGTTACTGCTCAGATGATGCCATCTTAATACCCCACATTCCGCATTTCCTTATATATTACTAAAAGGATACAATTCTCCAGGCGATCGCTTGAGTATTTGTACTTAGAACCCACATTCCGCACTCAAATAGCATCTGTGATAAATGGTAGATAAATGTAGGGGCACGGCATCAAAAAACTTTGTCAGAAAGCCAAAAGTCCCAAAACGCCGTGCCCTCCCCAGCTAGGGTGTTAATTCTTTCCCATATAATTCACCCTGTTTTGAGTAGGGAGCAGGGAGTAGGGAGCAGGGAGAGTAACTATTTCTGATGCTATTATCAACAGAAAAACTGAATGAAAAACTTTCTTGTCAATTATTTCTGTTCTCAGCTCTTTCTGAAAAGACTATGTTCAGATGTTTTGCTCGAATTTCGCCAACATAAAAATAGCCTTATTTTCCTTCGAAAAATCAACAACCTACTCCCCAGCCGAAAATGTATTACTGAATCGATGCTCTAGACATGAGACGATAATCCCATCAATGAGCAGGGAAGAATTACAAAGAAGCTTGATCGTCTTGTGAGGTTGGATTGAGGCAAACATTAACCATTCTAAAAAATTCAGCAATTAAAGATTTACCAGTAATACACTCACCAGTATAGAGGGAAGAGTAAAAGGAATCATAAGAATCAAAAGCAACTAAATCTACATTAAAAACGGACGGAAGATGACCTGGGGGAGCATCAATAGAGAAAATCAGGTTTGAATCTATTGCTAATAAATCCCAACCTACACGCTGGCAAAAAGCTTTCCAGACTTGAATATTAAATTGATCTGTACCTCCCAAACTTTGATAAATATCCTTTTGGATAGAAAATCCAAACTTTCCCTCGCTGTAGTTTGTCCAAAGCTGGTCAATAGTACGTAAGTCAAGGCAAGGAAACCTCATAATATTGTCAATATAAAGCACCCCTCTAGGATCTATGAAGCTGGTTTCTTTTGCCACCGTTCGCATAATTAGTTTAGTTTGCTGATAGGCATCAAACCATGATTTAGCCACCAATAAATCACGCAAACAGGTGTAGTTAATGTTTGCGGCTGACCTTAATGGCATCATAAAATCACGAGAGTAAGGCTCTTTTTTTTTGTCATTCATTTTTCTTCAGTTATTATGTTTAACTTTTGAAGGGACTGAAAGTAGACCACAACACTATTAATTGTAGCGGCACTGGTAAGGAATAAGCCATCAAAATTACCATCTATCCAGAAAAACCGAAGTGCGATCGCCGATCTTGTAGGTTGGATTGACGCTTGTTACCCAACATCCTCAGAACAAGGATTCAATGCTGTACGATAGAGGATACATGGGATACGATGTTGTAGGAGAATAAACCATTTTAATTGCAAAAGGCTATAATCAAATTGGTCAAGTTGAGCGTGAAAGTCAGAATATGTCCTCAGAAAAAATTGCCACAGTCGTTAAAATGATGGAATCTTTACCCGAAGCTGCCCAAGAGCAACTGGTTGTGCATCTACGAGAATATATCGAAATTCTGCGGGATGAGCTTGAGTGGGATAGTTTAGTCCAGAAAACACAAAGTCAATTGATTAATGCTGCTAAACAAGCTAGACAAGAAATTGCAGCAGGAAAAGGTAAATCAATGGACTACGATCAACTATGAAGTCTGCTATCTTACCCTCTTTTTGGGAAGCTTACCAATCTCTCGATCTGAAGATTCGACAACGAGCTAGAAAAGCTTACCGCTTATGGAGAGAAAATCCTTTTCATCCCTCTTTGCACTTTAAATGTATCAACCGTGATGAAAATATCTGGTCTGTCAGAATAACATTGGGCTATCGAGCAATTGGTATTCTTGAGGGAGATACGGTTACTTGGTTCTGGATTGGTAGTCATGATGATTATGAGCAATTCTTCTCGTAAATTCTTGCATCATTTATTTATACCCCACATTTCGCACTTTAAGCTGTAACATAAAAGGAACATAGAGGGCAAACCCCCTCGCCTTCCGGCTTCCCTTTCCCAAGGTGGAGTTCAAGCCAAAAAGAGGAAAAGTTGCCAATATATAAATAGGCAACTACAGTAGCAAATTCGATATGACACTTGAGGACCAACCGCTGAGAGCCAATAGCCTCCCGTCCCAGAGAAACCTTAACAATCAGTACAAACCCGTGATTATTCGCTTGGAGGAGGTTGACAAAATTTATGGCAGTGGCGATACAGCAGTCCATGCTCTTTCCAAGATATACTTGATTGTGGAGAAAGGTGAATATTGCTCGATTATGGGGGTATCTGGATCGGGAAAGTCCACAGCGATGAATATAATTGGCTGTCTCGACCGACCAACCTCAGGACGCTATTATCTGGATAATGTCGATGTCTCTGAACTACCCGATTGGGAGTTGGCCAAAATTCGCAATCTCAAAATTGGCTTTGTCTTTCAGCAGTTCCACTTGTTGCCTCAGATGACGGCACTAGAAAATGTCATGTTGCCCATGGTTTATGCGGGGGTGCCCAATGCCCAAAGACGCGATCGCGCATCAGTTGTCTTAAAGCAAGTGGGTTTAGAAAATCGGATGCATAACAAACCCAACCAATTATCTGGGGGACAGCAGCAAAGGGTAGCGATCGCTCGTGCCATTGTCAACAAACCTGTCCTCTTGCTCGCAGATGAACCAACTGGTTCCCTCGACTCTCACACCACTGGCGAGGTGATGGACATTTTGGGTGAACTCAATGCCAGTGGGATCACCATTGTCATTGTCACCCACGAGACAGAGGTAGCGCGTCAAACACAGCGCATCGTCTGGTTCCGCGATGGCAAAGTCGTGCATTCCCATTTAACCCCAGAGGAAATGGTTCATGTTGCTCTTGCTTCTTAAGCTGCACAAGACCTGGGAAGGGAGAGAATTTTAGGTAAAGTAATTTGAATTTTTGTATATTAGTGTATACTAGAATTAAAACTATTATTACAAAAATTGTTTGAGAAAGAGGCAAAAGATAAGCTCGTGAGTCGGCATCAACTTGTTTCTCCTGCCTGGGAGACCGCAAGACAGCTAAGGCATTATGACGCAAAAGCGATCGCCCAATATTATCGCTACCGACCTTGGCAATTCATCTGGCGGATCTTGACAATTGTCTGGTTTTTTGGTACATTCGTCCTTCGTCTCCAGTGGGATAAATGGCGCAACCAAACCGAGCAAAATAAGCAGAAACGCGCCAGTGAATTGCGACAGATGCTGACCACTCTAGGTCCAACCTTCATTAAAGTCGGTCAAGCACTCTCCACAAGACCGGATTTGATTCGCAGAGACTTTCTAGACGAATTAATTAAGTTACAAGACCAACTACCGCCTTTTGATAACGAGATGGCTTTTGCCATCATTGAGGCAGAGTTAGGATGCTCTGTGGATGAGGTTTATCGGGAAATTTCTCTACATCCCATTGCTGCTGCTAGCCTCGGTCAAGTCTACCGCGCCGTTTTGCACACCGGGGAAGAAGTAGCAGTCAAGGTACAGCGTCCCAATTTGCGACCAATCCTGAGCCTCGACCTCTATTTAATGCGCTGTACAGCAACTTGGCTAGGTCCCTGGCTACCTCTGAATCTGGGGCATGACCTGACCTTGATTGTAGATGAGTTTGGCACCAAGTTATTTGAGGAGATTGACTACATCAATGAGGGGCAAAATGCGGAAAAATTTGCTGCTAATTTCCGCGATGACCCCGAGGTCAAGGTTCCTACTATCTACTGGGAATACAGTAACCACCGCGTTCTTACTTTAGAGTGGATTAATGGCTTCAAGCTGACTGACACTGAGAAGATTAAAGCCGCTGGTTTAGATACTGACGCTCTGATTAAAATTGGTGTTACTTCTGGATTGCGTCAACTATTAGAACATGGCTTTTTCCATGCCGATCCCCATCCAGGAAATTTATTTGCCATGGCCGATGGTCGCATGGCTTATATCGACTTCGGGATGATGGATCAGTTGGAGGAAGATACCAAAGAAACCATTGCCAGTTCAGTGGTGCAACTGATTAATCGGGATTACTGCGCCTTAGCCAATGACTTCGTAAATCTGGGCTTTTTGACCCCTGAAACGGAGATCGAACCAATTATTCCCGCCTTAGAAAAGGTGTTAGGAAATGCCATTGGGCAAAGTGTAGGCAACTTCAACTTCAAGACGATTACTGACGAGTTTTCGGAGTTGATGTATGAATATCCTTTCCGGGTTCCGGCGAAGTTTGCCCTGATTATCCGTTCTTTGATTACTCAGGAAGGACTAGCACTGAGTCTGAATCCCAATTTCAAAATTGTTCAAGTTTCCTATCCCTATGTGGCGGGACGGTTACTGACAGGGGAATCTCCCCAGATGCGGCGGCGTTTGATTGATGTCTTGTTTAAGGATGGTAAACTCCAGTGGCATCGGTTAGAAAACATGATTGCGATCGCTCGCTCTGAGGAAAGATTTGACTTGTTGCCTACCGCCCAGCTAGGTTTACAGTATATCTTTTCTAAGGAAGGCGAATATCTACGCCGTCAGTTGTTACTGGCGTTAACTGAAGATGACCGACTGCATACCGAGGAAGTGCAACGCCTCTGGGCTTTGGTTAAGGATGACTTAAAGCCACAGCGATTGTTTCATGTTGCCCTCAGTGCCTTTCGGCAAATTTCCAGCGAGAGAGTGGCTGCAATTGTTCCTACGGCAACTGCTTTGAGATAAAGTGATGGGAGTGGGTAATTGGTACTGCTAATTACCCATTACCCACTCCCAATTAACAATTACCAACTACCAACCAAATTATGTATTACTTGCCAGAACCGCCATATTTTTTACTTGTTTTCGGTTTGTTTGTTGGGATTACCTGTGGTTCAGCTTTTGAAGCGACTCTCAAACAAAAAGTAAGGGAATGGTCGAAAAGCCCTTCTACTCGGACGCTAGAGGAATTGCAAGGATTTGGATTGCTCCTGCCATTTCTGGGAATTTGTGCTGGAGTCTGCGTTTTTCTGGCCGCTGGCTTAGAGATTTTTAGCATTATGCGCTGGCTGTCCTATGCGATCGCTCTCCCCATGACGATTTTCATGGGTTCTCTGATCTGGTCTCAACTGGGTAAATTGTTACAGCAGTTGCAGCAAGGTGGTTCGCGAGCATTAGATTTGGACGCTTTGGATTAACTAGGGCTTGTCTGCAAAGTCCAAAATATTATGTAGGGGCGTAGGCGAAGCGTTCTCGTAGGCGTAGGCGAAGCCTTCTCGAAGAGTTTCAAACCTTAACTACGGAAGATGAGTTTGGTGGGCAAAGTCAATCTCATAAGTTTATTAGCTATAACTATAATCCATTTTGCCCACCCTACCAATAGCCTTCAAATCTTAACGTAAAAGGAACATAGAGGGCGATCGCCTTCCGGGAATTTCAATTACAGGTACTAGCGCTGATGGTTGTTAAGGCGTTCTTTTAAGCCAGTGAGCATTATTTCCTTTAGCATCGGGGGAAGACCATTGCTCAGAGGCATCGACAACAAACCGGAAACTCCTTCCTTCAGGTACTTTTTCAACCATTCACGCATTGTTACTTGGTGAACTCCGACAATATTAGCAAGGTCTGAGACTGTTTTTACTTGACCAGTTTTGAGGAGGTATAGGCTTTGAATTTTTTTAAACCCAACAGCAGTTTTTTGTAGTTTTAATAAGTGATAAATTTCCCAGACATTTTCTTGGATATGGATCTGGCACTCTGCTTCTCTGCTTCTTTTGTTCTGCAATCCTGCCTGTTTTAAATTAGATGAATATGATTCAACTTGTTTTCTTCTCTCCGGCAGTAAGCTGGCGATATTATTTTCATGTAACCCGAATTTTGTCCGAGCAATATCTGAAAAAAATTGAGCTTTTATAGGCATTTTGCCCTCCAAGATAAAACCACCAGAAGGGGAAGCTTAAATTCGTCATTTCCTAAAAAAATGGTGGAATTCAAGCATCTAAATATAGCTTACCCATTTACACTGAATTTCATATCACCCCGGAAAAAATTTCGGTTCTGTTTTGCTATAGGGGCTCAACGTGCTGCGCACAAGGGCGATCGCCTGTGTGTGCCCCAGGTGCTGATTTACTTTTCAAACTGACAAGACTGACTCATTCACCTGTCAGCTATTAGCTTGTAGGTGGGCATTGCCCAGAATTCTCTGTGTGTCTGAGTTACATTTTTTGGGTCGGCAATGCCCACCCTACGGTTATTATTGTTCACACTTTAGGGAACTTCGGAGCAGGGAACAGGGAATAGGGAATAAGGATGGCTCGGCTTGAGGAGAGGATGGCAGGGCTTGAGGCTTTGGTGAAAAAGGTGAGTAGATAGTGTTAAGAGAATGAGTGCACACCGTATTTTTATCTGTTCTGCACGCAAGGATAATGAAGGGGGTGCGCTCAAAACCTGTTGGTGGATCTCATCGGGCGATCGCCCGGAACGAAAATTAGAGATTCAAAAAGCAGCTATTTGTGGCAGTGTTGAAACAGATGTAAAAATGAAAAATATAATGATTGTCTTGAACAAAGACTCAAAGGATAACTTTCATCTTGTTGTAGTCACAAGGGGTGTGCTGCCGCAGGCACTCGCTCCGCGAGACCGCAGTTGCATAGTCAAGCGATCGCCAACAATAAAAAATCATCAAAAGCTAGAACCGACAGGGATTTCAATTGCTCATTAAAACTTGTAACGACATCCTTGACAAACTGCATACTGTCAAAAACAATTTAAGGAGAAATTAGCGAAATTGCAGAGAGCTATAGGTGAGCTGCAACAAACGATAGAGCGGGTATCTCGCTATATTGAGGCTCAGGAAGATCAGTTAGTCCAGAAGCAACGAGAGATTGAGGCGCTACAGACACGGATTCAGCAAGGGATCGGAGCTGAACGACTGGCTCTGGAAGCAGAGATAGCCGAAGAACAGGAAGGTTATGAGCTCCTCAAGCAAGCCATTGTGAAACAACGACACATGTTAGAAGAGTACGAAGAGTTGCTCAGACAATACCAGAGTGCTTCATAGTTTTGTTGGTGAAGACGATATATAAGGAGCAAAAGATGACAAATCATCAGGAAATTAAAGAAAAGAAAGACGAAGAATACGTCGATAGTTTAGAGAATTACTTAGAAGCTTCAAGTGAAGATATCGTTGATATTGATGGCATTTTAAAGCAGTTACCTATCTATGCTGAACCCTTAATGCAAACCTTAAAACAAAAGGGGTCAGGTCGGGTTATAGATATTGGACTGGGAACGGTGCCAAAGCAATTTATCTTGCCCGGAGACTTCATCAACTAGGGATTAATGTTATCGTGGATTCAATCGAACCCAAAGCTGAACAAAGAAAAAGATTATTTGCCCATTATCGAGTCGAGAATCAAAAGTATTTTGGTCAGATATATGAAAGTTCTCTAGGTAATCTGCAACTTGATGATAATTATGACCTGGCTTTAGTTATTCATTCCCTCTACGAATTCCCAAGAGACAATGATGGCACTATTTTATCATTGGAGAAACTCGGAGACTTAATAGAAGATAATGGTCGGGGGGTGATAATTAGTGAACATCCAGATGGGGACTTTCAAAAAATGAAACGCGAACTCTACCCAGTCTTGGGTAAAAAAGCCCCTCTATCCCTAGATATCATTGCTAGAACTCTAGAAAAATTTAGAATACCTTTTCGAGTGGGAGACCAAATTGATTCTCGATTTTATCTGGACAAAGTTATTGATAAATCGACCCTTGAGATTGGGAAAAGTATGGTATTTTTATTTTCGGATTCATTGGATAATAAACCTCTAAATGAAGATAGTTATGTTCAGATTGGTGAATGGGTTTTAAAAAATATACGCCAAGGTGATGGACACTCATATCTCTGGACGCCGGACATCACCTTGTGGACTTTTAACTCCTTCCACCCAATTGTTGTGAATAGGTTGAATTAGGGGCGATCGCTTGCTACTGGAGTTTAGACTAACTTAACCCGATGCTCATACGCTTACGGTACAGTTTGACTGCTAAGAACCCATTAAAATTTGACTCAGCCTCTCAAAAAAGCTCAGAACAATGGTAATAGTTTAAATAATT
>JBFRWF010000467.1:0-9442 GCA_051439465.1 Xenococcaceae cyanobacterium
GCTAAATCTAAGGGGAATTGGTGAGCATTCCGCTCATGGATCACCTCAATCCCTAGATTGGCTCGATTGA
Organism: Xenococcaceae cyanobacterium; assembly: GCA_051439465.1. Classification (GTDB taxonomy): domain Bacteria; phylum Cyanobacteriota; class Cyanobacteriia; order Cyanobacteriales; family JBFRWF01; genus JBFRWF01. Next base: position 71 of record JBFRWF010000467.1, read on the forward strand.
TGATATCTGCCCAGGTGTTAATGGGTCGTCCTTGGCTGTCAAGAATAGACTGGTTAAAGTTAAACCCATTCAAGTTGAACGCCATTGTACTAATGCCCAGAGCAGCAAACCAAATGCCAATGACGGGCCAGGCAGCCAGGAAGAAGTGCAGGGAGCGGGAATTGTTAAAGCTGGCATATTGGAAGATTAATCGTCCAAAGTAGCCGTGAGCTGCTACGAGATTGTAGGTTTCTTCCTCTTGACCAAACTTATACCCAGCATTGGCTGATTCATCTTCAGTGGTTTCTCGCACCAGGCTAGAAGTTACCAACGAGCCGTGCATTGCTGCAAATAGCGCTCCTCCGAATACCCCGGCCACACCGAGCATGTGGAAGGGGTGCATGAGAATATTGTGCTCTGCCTGGAACACGATCATGAAATTAAAAGTTCCAGAAATACCCAGCATCAGACCGTCAGAGAAGCTCCCCTGCCCAATCGGATAGATCAAAAGGACAGCAGTAGCAGCGGCGACAGGGGCTGAGAAGGCAACTGGAATCCAGGGACGCATCCCCAGGCGATAGCTCAACTCCCATTGCCGACCCATGTAGGCATAGATGGCAATCAGGAAGTGGAACACGATCATTTGATAGGGACCGCCATTGTAGAGCCACTCATCCATGGAAGCTGCATCCCACAAGGGGTAAAAGTGCAAGCCAATTGCCGCCGAGGAAGGGACAACTGTGGCAGTGATGATGTTATTGCCATAGAGGAGCGAACCAGCAACGGGCTCTCGAATCCCATCGAGATCGACGGGAGGAGCTGCAATCATGGCAAGGATAAAGACAATAGCTGCGGTTAAGGCGGTGGGAATCAACAGGACTCCAAACCAGCCAATATACAAGCGGTTTTCAGTGCTAGTGATCCAGTTACAAAACTGTTCCCACAAGTTGACGCTTGCGCGTTGTTGCAAAGTGGTTGTCATAATTCCGGTGCTTACTTATGCGTGAACTAGATATTGACAAGCGAGGTTGGCTTGTCAACTTTTATTTTGGCATATAACTAAAAAGTTATCAAGTGTTTATTAGCTCATTCGGTCAGGTTAATCACCGCTCAATCTGTTTTTAGCTTTTGGTTATCCCTTGAACTGGCGGCATGACAACCTTTCTGGCTAAGCCCAGCATTTTGAGCAGTTGAATCGCCCACCAGGTCAGATCAATTTCCCACCAACGCCATCCCGCCTTGGCCACATTGGGATAGGCATGGTGATTGTTGTGCCACCCTTCCCCATAGGTTAGAATCGCTGCCCACCAAAGATTGCGGGAGTTATCTTTCGTCGAAAAAGTACGATATCCCCACATGTGGGTCACTGAGTTAATCAGCCAGGTGCTGTGCCAGAGCAAGACCGCTCTCAAGCACATGCCGTAGACAACAAACGACCAGCCGCCCAGCGTATACAGCAGAAATCCTAGGGGGATCTGGAACAGTAGGTAGTAGCGATCGAGCCAGCGGTAAAAGGGATCTCGTGCTAAGTCAGGAGCAAATCGTTTGTAGTGGTCGTAATCGAAGAATTCTGGACGAGGATACAAAACCCACAGCACATGACTCCACCAGAAGCCTCGTCGAGCCGAGTAGGGATCTTTGTCCTCGTCCTCTGTGTGAGCATGGTGCAGACGATGTCCAGCTACCCAAAAAATTGGTCCTCCTTGTAATGCCAAGACACCCAGGAGGGCGAGGGCATATTCCAACCACTGGGGAACTTGGAAGCTCCGATGGCTCAACAGGCGGTGATAGCCCAAACAAATGCCAATGCTGCCAAAGAGCCAGTGGAGAAACAGGGTCACGCCTAAAGCAGACCAGGAGAAAAACCAGGGGGTCAGCAATGCTGAGGCATGGACAGCGGCAAAAAATACCACGCTTGTCCAATTGAGAACCAGAGGTTGTTTATCTCCGGTTTCAACTTGAAATGATTTCAATGTCATGAAAATCTCCTCGACCACAAGGGACTAAAGTGAAAAATACGGCAGTCGCTTTACCTCAAGATTCACGCCAAGCGTAAAGCCTTGACTGAGTTCTGAATCAGGTCGCTGATATAAAGCCGATTGAGAATATTGCCGATATGGGTTTTAACCATCCCAACCGTAATCCCGAACTTTTGAGCGATCGCCTCATAGCTCGCTTCTGCTGCCACTAACGCCAAGACTTCCAGTTCTCGTCCCGTCAGAATTGCTTCTGGCTGAGTGTCCTCGACGAAGGGTAAGATAGTGCGAGCGATCTTGGGGTCAAGATAAGACTGACCAGCGTGCGTCAGTCTGATCGCCTCTGTTAACTGGGCGATGGGAGCACTTTTCAGGCAGTACGACTCGGCTCCCGCCGCCAACGCAGCAAACATCTCCTCCTGATTACCAGGCTCTATCAAAATACACACTTTTAGTTTCGGATTGTCAGACGTTTCCTGAATTTCCCGAAACTCCTTGGTCAACTCAACCGCATTCTTATCGGGCAAACTCAGATCCACCAGAGCAACATCCCCACCAGCAACAGATTTGAGCAACACCAAGCCAGTTTCCGCATTAGTGGCTTCACTGTAAACTTCAATCCCCTCTTGCGCCCGCAGCGCCTTCCGCATCCTGACTCGCGTTGGCTCGTCATCTTCAATCAGGAACACCTGAATTCCACTGTGTTCTTCTTGGGTGACCTTTTGCTCTTCCTCCTGATATTCTGGCAGGTCATTAGGCGCACCACAGGCGGAGAGCGCCGTAGGTACACCTTCGGTGAACGCCGTTGGTACATCGGTGAGCGTACCCGTAAACTTCACATCAGCCCCTAGTTCAGGATGCTCTTGCTGGCGCTGGGCAATCTGTTCGCGGGTGAAAATCTTGGATTCATCGAAGCCGAAGTCGATTTCGGTATGTAGTCCCTTTTGTTTAATCCGCTTGAGGTTGTAGAAGCGTTTGTTGAGGGTTGTTTGCAGGAAAGCCCAGAGACACCCAAGTAGATACCGACGCTTAAAGGGGTCTTTTTCAAACCAATACTCAACTGTTTTCCACATATAGAAGCGGGCGTAATTGCGCAGCACCCCCTTGAGTAATTCTTCACGGCTAATGTGGTTCGGCTTCATGATCGGGGTCACAAAGTTGTAGTGAGAATAGTCGCGCACTTCCACCTTGTCGCCCAACTCCTCAAACAACTCAGAAAACGGCCAAGGCGTGAACATATTCCAGTTGGTCATGTCCGCCTTCCAGTCGCGAGCCATGCGATAGGTTTCTTCAATGGTTTCTAGGGTTTCATTTTCCAGCCCCATGATGTATTGGACTTCGGCAACGATGCCATTTTCCCGCAGGAGTTGGACAGCTCGCTTGTTATCTTCGATGGTGGTTTCCTTGCGGAAGAGGTTCAAATTTAACTGGGCAGCCGCTTCAGTTCCCAAGGAAACATGAACCAGACCAGCTTTACGGTATAGGGATAATTCTTTCTCGTCCCGCAAAATATCGGTCACCCGCGTATTAATACCCCAGTGGACATCCAACTTGCGGTCAATCAACTCCTTACACAGCGCCACAAAGCGGGGCTTAGCAATCGTTGGTTCTTCGTCTGCCAGAATGAAAAACCCCACCTTGTACTCTTTGACCAGTTCTTCAATTTCATCGACAAACAACTTCGGGCTGCGGGAACGGTATTTACGCCAGAATTTCCACTGGGAGCAGAATCGGCAGCGAAACGGGCAACCCCGCGCAAAGTTGGGGACGGCAACCCGAACATTTAGGGGAGTGTAGATATATCTCTCCCAGTTGAGGAGGCTCCAGTCCGGGCTTAAGATATCGAGGTTTTTGATGGGGGGATGAGCGGGGGTGGCAACCACTTTGCCATCTTCAAGGAAGGCGATGCCCAGGATGTCTCGGCGATCGCGCTTATCGGTGCCATTCTCAATAGCTCGCAGCAAATTCACCGTAATCTCTTCTCCTTCCCCCCGGATGATGTAATCTATCCAAGGAGCTTCGTTGAGAACCTCGCTGTACATAAAGGTAGGGTGAACTCCCCCCACGACCGTCTTCGCCTGGGGACAAACCTCTCTAACAATCTTCAGCGTTTTCTGGGATTGGTAGATCATCGGCGTGATCGCCGTTGCCAGCACCACATCAGGCTGGTTCTTTTCGACGCTCGTGGCTAAGACATCATCGGGAATATAATCGGTCATGGCATCGACGAAGCGGATGTTGTCAAACCCGGCTTTTTTCAATGCCCCACCGACATACGGCACCCAACTTGGCGGCCAATTTCCGGCGATCTCTGCCCCACCGGAGTGATAGTTGGGTTGAATCATCATGATGCGCATCAGGTGTGCCTCCTAGTTTTTTGGGGGTTATGACCACTCAAATCGCCCTTGAAAAGGCTGCAATTTTTCGTTCTCTGGTATGAGCATCAAAGATAGACGCAATATTTCTAATCAGTAATCTTCCTGTCGGTGTCACTTCAATTCCATTTCTAAAGATCCGAATCATTCCGTCGGCTTCTAGCAACTGAAGCTCAGGAATTTCTCTGGAAAAATATTCATCAAAATCTAGATCGAAAGCGAGATGATATTTTTCTTCCACTGCATTTTTAGAGAGTCGAAATTGGCACATCAACTCCATAATCGCCGCCCGACGAATAATGTCATCTCGACTGAGACTGACGCCTTTTTCAATCGGCATAATCCCTGCATCAATTGCTCGATAGTAGTCTTTTAAACGCTTATAGTTCTGCACGTATACATCATGCAGCATGCTAATTGAAGTGACACCAAAGCCAAATAGATCTGATTCTGGTTTAGTGGTGTATCCTTGGAAGTTTCTGTGGAGTTTTCCTTCTCTCTGGGCAATAGCCAGTTCATCATTGGGCTTGGCAAAATGATCCATGCCAATAAACAGATATCCACCCCTCGTTAATTTCTCAATTGTCATTTGCAAGATATCGAGCTTTTCCGGTGGTTGAGGCAGTGCGGACTGAGGAATATTTTTTTGCACTGGTTTCAGCGACGGCACATAGGCAAAGTTAAATACGGCAATTCGCTCTGGAGCAAGTTTGAGCGTTTTTTCAATCGTCTCGCTAAATGTGGTCAGTGTTTGAAAAGGCAGTCCATAAATCAGATCGACATTGACACTCTCAAATCCTGCTTCTTTGCTCCAGCTCATCACATCAAAGAGCATCGACTCTGGCTGAATCCTATTGATAGCTGCTTGAACTATGGGATTGAAATCTTGGAGCCCAAAGCTGATTCTGTTAAAACCCAATTCTCGCAAGAAAAAGATATAATTTCTGTCTACATACCTGGGGTTGATTTCAATTGAGATTTCAGCCGTTTCATCAAATTTGAAGTGCTGATTGATTGTCGTCCACAGAGTTTCAACCTGATTGAGACTTAAATAGTTAGGAGTACCGCCACCCCAATGAAGTTGGTTGACCTTTCTAGCTGGATCGAGCAAGGAAGAAACTTGTTGAATATTTCTCGAAATATACTTCAAGTAGGGAGCGACAACTTCTTTTCTTTGAGTGATAATGGTATTGCAGCCACAGAAATAGCAGACACTTTCACAAAAAGGGATGTGACAGTAAAGAGAAATTGGTGTTTTTTTATAATTGCCAACCGCGATCCCAGTTCTAAAATCTAACTCTCCAAAATCCTGCCTTAACTCCGTCGCAGGTGGATAGCTGGTATATCGAGGAGTCGGTCGATCGTACTTTCTGAGTAAATCTGAGTTAAATGTGACGGTCTGAAGCAGAGTTGCCATTTCTTGGATGTTCCCTAAGAAGTCTAGTGTTTTGTGAGTTGCAGTTTAATTTGATGAAACCCCCCCCTTTTGGGCTATGCTTTACCCACAAATCTGGTCATTTGTCACAAAGGGACTCCGAAGACAAGGAAGACAAGGGGGACAAGGGGGACAAGGGGGACAAGGGAGAAAAAAGCAGGTTTTTCGTTAGTTTGCTCTTTCTCCCCTATCTTCCCCCTCTTCCCTATCTTCCCTATCTCACAAGGGGTTCAAGACTTATGGGTAAGGAATAGCCTTTTTGGGGGGATGTGAGGAATCGGGTAAGGGGTTGCTAAATGCTATACTCTGGAGCTACCGGCTCTACCAAAGTACTGCTAGGAACATGCTCTGTACTGCCTGGTTTATCTTGGCGCGTAACCAGATCGAAGACATGATCGCCAATCGCTGCTCTGACATCATCCTCTAGCTCATGTACAACATTGCGATTGAGTTCAAAGGCATAGTTGGCCTCGTCCACAATTTTTTGAGCTAGGGCATCATCTACTGGCAGTGAATTCAAAGCATTACGGTACTCAGCCTTGAATGCTCGTTTGGCCTCGACGGTGGGAATGGCATCAAATTCATGGAGTCCAGTCCCCTTATCTGGTGGCAAATCCAGCGCTGAACGGACAATGTTTTTCAAAGCCTGACCGCCGGAAAGATCTCCCATATAGCGAACGTAAGCATGGGCAACGAGGAGCGCCGATTCGGTGTTGGCGACTTCGTGGATGCGAGTCACGTAAGCCCTACCCTCTGAGGAAGCGGCGATTTGGTCGCGCCAGTTCTCACCGTAGTAGAAAGCTAGGTCTTCTTCTAATTTCCCCTTGCGGTTGAGTTCAGGGAAGTAAATTGCACTAACGACAGGATTATTGTGATGGCGTTGGAGTTCTTCTTCGAGGGCGCTGTAGACGAAATACAAGTTAGCTGTTAGCTTGCGGAAGGGTTCCCTTTCTACAATGCCTTTGAGGAAACACTTCATAAATGCCGTATTTTCCGCCATCGTATGGGAGTGTTTCGTTCCTTCACGAAGTTTGGTGGCTAAATTGCTACTCATTGTCACTACCTCATTAAGTAAACTGTTAACTGTTAACTGCTCCAATTCACCCAGTCCTGGGGCTTGAGAAAGGTTTCGTATAACTGAGCTTCTGGCGTTCCTGGCTCTGGAGAGTAGCAGTACTCCCAGCGTGCTAAAGGCGGCAGGGACATCAGAATTGATTCAGTGCGTCCATTAGTCTGAAGACCAAAAACAGTACCCCGGTCGTAAACTAGATTGAACTCCACATAGCGCCCCCGACGGTAGAGCTGGAAATTCCGCTCTCTTTCGCCGTACTCCATCTCTTGTCGCCGCGCTGCAATGGGCAGATAGGAGGACACAAACGCACGACCGCAGCTCTGGACAAAGGCGAATAACTCCTCCCAACTGCGAGATACAGAACCCACTTGATTACTGTAGGTGGCTGCTGGACCATCAGGGTGAGGACCGCAATAGAGCTTCCCGCTAGCATCCTGGTAGTCAAAAAAGATGCCCCCTACACCCCGCGCTTCCTGGCGGTGCTTCAAGTAGAAATACTCATCGCACCAGCGTTTGAAGGTGGGATAGTACTCCCGATGGTGTACATCACAGGCTTGCTGAATCGTTCGGTGAAAGTGAACGGCATCTTCGGCAAAGGGATAGTAAGGGGTTAGATCGGCACCCCCGCCAAACCACCAAACCGGACCTGCCTCAAAGTAGCGGTAGTTGAGGTGGACTGTCGGGACGTAAGGATTGCGAGGATGGAGCACCATCGAGGTTCCCGTGGCAAAGAAGTCGTGACCTGCCGCCTCTGGACGCTGGGTGAGGATAGCTGGGGGAAGTGTGTCGCCCCAAACCTCGGAAAAGTTTACGCCGCCTTGTTCAAAAACCCTTCCCTCTCGGATGACACGGGTACGTCCGCCGCCGCCTTCAGCTCGCTCCCAGTTATCTTCCTGAAAGCGGGCTTCACCGTCGAGTTGTTCTAATGCTTGGCAGATTTCATCCTGCAAGTCCTTCACAAACTGCTTCGCTCGCCCTCTGGAATCGTTGGGGGGAAGTGTATTTTCCGCAGCGGTATGGGACCGTTGAGTTTCTTCCTGAAGCTTGCTGGCTAAATTACTCATGTTTCTTATCCGTAGCTTTGACCACTTAATCAGTCTATAGCTATATACCGCTGATATTTGTCAACTTCTCAAAAGTTAACAAATATTCACAAAAAAGATTGTTTTAAGCAATGTAACAATTTGGCTTCAAGCTCTAGCCAAAATCACACCAATAGTTATAGCTTAATATCTATCGAGTTATAAATTAAAGCTGATGGTTAGCACCTTACCCCAACCTGCCGAACTCAAAGCCAGTAAGAAAACAGCCGTTAAGGAAACGCTGCTCACGCCTCGGTTTTACACCACAGACTTTGAGGCGATGGCCAACATGGACATCTCCGCTCAGGAAACAGAGCTGCGGGCGATGCTCGAAGAAATGCGAGCGGATTACAACCGCCACCATTTCGTTCGGGATGAAGAGTTCAAGCAGTCTTGGGAGAGCATTGACGAAGACACTCGCCACGCCTTCATTGACTTTCTAGAGCGCTCCTGTACGTCGGAATTTTCCGGTTTTCTCTTATTCAAGGAGCTGTCTCGTAAACTTAAAGGTCGCAATCCCATCCTGGCGGAGATTTTTCACCTGATGGCTCGCGACGAGGCTCGTCATGCGGGATTTCTCAATAAGGCGATGAGCGATTTTAATATTTCCTTAGATTTAGGCTTTCTCACCAAACATCGAACTTACACCTTCTTTAAGCCAGAGTGGGTAATTTATGCCGTTTATCTGTCGGAGAAAATTGGCTACTGGCGCTACATTATTATGTACCGCCACCTAGAAAAACATCCAGAACTCCAGTTTTATCCCCTCTTCCGCTTTTTTGAAAGCTGGTGCCAGGATGAAAACCGTCACGGGGATATTTTTAGTGCTTTGTTGCGCTCGCAGCCTTCGATGTGGAACAACTGGAAAGCGAGATTGTGGTCTCGTTTCTTCCTCTTGACAGTATTTGCTACCCACACCCTTACTGTTCACGAGCGAGCCGATTTTTATCAGGTAATTGGACTAGAGCCAACTGAATACGATCGCTTGGTTACTCGCAAAACCAACGAAACTGCAGCCCGGGCGTTTCCAGTCATTTTAGATACAGAGCATCCTGAATTTTTCCCCCGTTTGGAGCGTTGTTCCGATTACAACCTGAAACTAGCAGAAATTGACAAGAGTAACACCACAAAAATCGGAAAATTTATGCGAAAATTGCCCTTAAAGGTAGCGATTTTCTGGAATCTATTGCAACTGTACCTGCTCAAACCCATTGATGCTGAATCTCTGCGGGGAACAGTGCGGTAACTTCATCATTTCCATGATTGTTTCAGCTTGTCAGGAACCTAGGTAGGATGTCACTCCTGTTTAAAAACGGGGGCTTGCAGACCACGATACCTGACCAGCCTAAGTCTTCATTGACTACGTTTTTTGAGTCAAGACACCTACAAATGCGACGCTAGTTTGTAGCCCTGTCGTCAACAGTTAAACATCTGTATCTAGGTTAAGGAAGTG
>JBFRWF010000468.1:0-13392 GCA_051439465.1 Xenococcaceae cyanobacterium
ATTTTTGTAATACTTGTAGCCGAATACTTCCGGGACGATTTCCCTCTTCGGAGTCTACTTTCCTTCCTTGTCACCCTTGTCTCACCCTCACCAGAATCTCATTGTAAAAAACCTACCCCTGTGAGGAGTGGGGGAGTAGGGCAGGGGGAGAAGTACTTGTGTTTCTTTCATCCATAACGGACGCGTTCGCGGAGCGTGTGTTGAGCGCATTCGCGGTTCGTGGGACCCTCTCAACTAAAGCATTATCCATATTCTTAAGTAGGTGGGAAAAAATAAAAATAAAACCCGGATGAGGTATTAGGTGTTAGGTGTTAGATGTTAGGGTTAGCTATTTCCTATTCCCTATTCCCTGTTCCCCGATCCGAAGTTCCCCGATCCGAAGTTCCCTCTCTCAACCATTTTCTAATTAATTTGACTGACCTACTTAAGTCTTAACAAATATGCGCCAAGCTGTTTTTCTTTCCTCCCCCGATATCTGGTTAATCGGACACGGTTCCAATCACCCGCTCAAGCCAGAGCGGTTGCAGCGCACCTTTGAGTTGCTATCCGAATACGGAGCGTTTGAGACTCCTAACGTTCGGGTAGTAGCCCCAAGACAAGCGACTGATGAAGAATTAGCTCTGTTTCACACTCGCTCCTATATTGAGTTAGTGCAGAGGTTGAGTGAAGGCGACTCTGAGCCAAATGCATTTCGCTACGGCTTTGGCAGTGGGGATAATCCCATCTTTGCCGGAATGAGGCAATCCGAAGGATTAAAAGTCGGCAGTGCTATTCAAGGAGCTGAACTCCTTGTGAAGGAGGACTGCGATGTTGCCTTTAGCTACAGCGGGGGGTTGCACCACAGCTCACCTAGCTTGGCTTCCGGTTTCTGCGTCTTCAATGATGCAGCCGTGGCAATTCATTGGCTGTTGCAGCAGGGAAGGCGCGTCGCCTACGTAGATATCGATGTGCATCACGGTGATGGCGTACAGTGGGCTTTTTACGACACCGATCAAGTCCTGACCATTTCTTTGCACCAAGACGGACGCACCCTATTTCCCGGCACGGGGGGAGTTGAAGAAATCGGTCAAGGTAGCGGCTCCGGATACAGTGTCAACATCCCTTTACCACCTGGAACGGGCGATGAAACTTACCTGTGGGCTTTTTCCGAGATTGTGCCGCCGCTTATGAAAAGGTTTAATGCCGATGTGGTGGTGACTCAGCTAGGTGTGGATACCCATTACGCCGATCCACTGGCACAATTAGCCCTAACTGCAGAAGGGCACTTGGCTTTGTTTGAAGCTTTGAACCAAATGGCACCTTGCTGGCTGGCACTGGGAGGTGGAGGCTATGATATCAGCGTGGTGCCGCGTTCCTGGACTCTAGCCTTTGGCGTGATGTCAAATCAATCATTTCCCAACCCATTGCCTACAGCTTATCGCTCCAAATATGGTGGTGAAAATCTGCGAGACGAAGTGACTCAGAAAATCGAACCCGACTGGGTGCGTTTTCAGGTGAAACAAACTGTCAAGCAAGTCAAAGCGTTGCACTCACTTTGACTTTTGAATGCGTGACTTTTGACTTTGAGCGCAGCGAGTGACCAGTCGCTTTCAGGTTCTAGGTAGCGATCGCTTTCACCTGTCATTGAAAAACTGGAATTTTGTAATATAATTGTATTATAATAAAAGCAGTAGTGATGAAAATCAAATCAAACTATTCGTGAATCCTAACTTAATCCTGCCAGTTGGAACGCAAGTGGTGAGCCGTGTCGAGGTCAAAGACACTGGTGGTAAACTATTATGTCTGCGGGGAGCAGTGGGAGTGCTAGTCAAAGCGCCAACAGACAATTCCCACGCTTATCGGGTGCGCCTGCCGAACGGCGTTGAAGTTACTATGCGTCGCCACGAATTCAGCATCCGCAAACATTTCCAAAAAGAAGGTTTCGAGGAAGTCGGGAATATTCTGAGGGAGTTAAATCTCTATGACCACGTGATTTATCGCTGTATTGTAGGTTCTAAGGCTTTTGGACTCGATGATGCCAACTCCGATACGGATCTTCGTGGGATTTACCTGCCACCTGCGGACCTTCACTGGTCCCTCTACGGCATCCCAGAACAGTTAGAAAATCGCGAAAAGCAAGAGTGTTACTGGGAACTTCAGAAGTTCTTAATCCTGGCTTTGAAGGCAAATCCCAATGTGTTGGAGTGCCTTTATACTCCAAGAGTGATAATGGCGACCCCTTTGGCCAAGGAACTCCTATCAATCCGAGATATTTTTCTGTCTCAGCTGGTTTACCAGACTTACAACGGCTATGTCATTTCCCAGTTCAAGAAGATGGAGCAAGATTTACGGACTAAGGGCAAAGTGAGATTAAAACACGCAATGCATCTCATCCGCCTGTTGTTGTCTGGCATCACTGTACTGAAAGAGGGTTTTGTGCCAGTAAAGGTTGAGAAGTATCGACAGCAGTTACTGGCTATCCGTCAGGGGAAGATGTTTTGGGATGAGGTCAATAGCTGGCGGCTGAGTCTGCATAAAGAGTTTGATGCTGCTTTGGCGGCAACATCTTTGCCGGAACGCCCTAATTATGAGAAGGCGAATGCTTTTTTGATTAAAGCGCGTCGGAGTATGTTGACGGGAAGGACTCCGGATGAGGAATGATACCAAATCCGGGTTCAATACCCCCTTTTTGAAAAAGCAGGGGGAGCAGGGGGAGCAGGGGGAGCAGGGGGAGCAGGGGGAGCAGGGGGAGCAGGGGGAGAAAATACCAAAATTGAAAAGGGGGTTATCAAAGCGGATTTGATATGAGAACAGAGAACGAAAAGACTATGACTAAAGCAATGACTATTGAACCGCAGCTATTTTCTGTTATTGACTATCAACCCTATCCGCTTTTATTTGCTACTATTAGCGGGGCGCATCTGTATGGTTTTCCTTCAGCGGATTCCGATTATGATCTGCGTGGCAGTCATATCTTATCTGTGCAGGAAGTTGTAGGACTCTATTCAGGACGGGAAACCATTGAAGTCTATCAAAAGCAGGGCGGCTTAGAACTTGACTTGGTCACTCACGATATTAAGAAGTTCTTTCTGTTGCTGCTCAAAAGAAATGGCTATGTGTTAGAGCAACTCTACTCTCCTCTGGTTGTTCATACTACACCTTCTCACTCCGAATTAAAAGCGATCGCTACTAGTTGCATCACTCGCTACCACGTTCACCACTACTTTGGTTTTGCTCAAACCCAATGGAGACTGTTTGAGAAAGGACAGCTATGGCGAGTGAAACCCCTACTTTACGTCTATCGAGTGCTGCTGACTGGCATTTATCTGATGCGGACAGGTTGGGTTGAGACTAATCTGGTCAAACTCAATGAAGAATTCAAGTTGTCCTACATTCCTGATTTGATTGCTCGGAAATTAGAAGGAGGTGAAAAGTCTGTGCTTGAAAATGTAGATGTAGGGTTTCATCAGAGCGAATATGAGCGGCTGCGCAACCAATTAGAGTCAGCTTTTCAGGAAAGCCACCTACCTGAAGTACCTTCTGCCAAAGCAGCTCTCAATGACTTGTTGGTGAGATTGAGAATGACATCTATTTGACATACTACCGACGCTCATCTTACGATAGAGCGCGGGATTCTTCAGCTAGAAATCTAGCCGCAGTTTTGACAGAGGTGATGCCCTCCTCCTGTATTATCAATAGTCCTAGTTTCTTTATCAATTTTGCTGAATTGTAATCTCTGTCTAATTCCTCTCCACAATTACTGCAAGAATACCAGCGCTCGGAAAGTTCCTTCGATACTGGTAATATGAAAAAAGATATAGACTCAACCAGTTCCTTTCGAGAGAGGACAAAATTATGATGACTGAACAACTGCTACTGGAAAAATGGCGAGTGCTCTCTCCAGACAAACAGCAAGAAGTCTTTGACTTCGTGGAGTTTCTACAATCCCAGCAGGCATCTATTGCTAAAAATCGATTTGAGATAAAGCCTAAGATTGACTTGGGTGAGAGACTACAACAAATCCGCGAGAAAATTGTCGCTTCTAACACCCCCCTACTGACAGATGAGGAAATCGATCGAGAAGTTGCACAACGACGGGGAGGATATCAAGAGTCAGAATGATTCGCACATTTGTAGATACGGGGGTGCTGATTGCTGCTGCCCGTGGTACAGGTGTTGGTGCCCAAAGAACATTAAACATTCTCAGAGACCCAAATCGAGAGTTTGCCACCAGCATATTTCTCAAGTTGGAAGTCCTGCCAAAGGCAGTTTACAATCAGCGCACAGCAGAGGTGGAGTTTTACGAAGCGTATTTCGATATGGTCACTCACTGGGCTACTGATATCGAGCAGATTATTGAGGCAGCTTACCAGAAATCGGCTCAATCGGGGTTAGGAGCGATGGATGCGTTGCATGTTGCCGCAGCAATGTCAGTGGGTGCAGTAGAATTTATGACCTATGAAAAACCTGAAAAATCGATTTACCGTACAAAAAGTATTCGGGTTATTTCTCTTCATCCAGAGCGATTTGGGACGAGCCCATAAGTAGTCTACAAGAATTTTTCTTTCTCATCACCAATAGTGCGATCGCTTCAGCCGCCTTTAAGTCCTCTTCAATCTCATAGTCATTAAAGGGCTTATACTCTAGGATGACCACAATCGGCAAAAGATATTGAGTAAACATATGTATGGCAAAGCTTGGCTAAGGCGTAAGTGGAGTTCTTTGCTGCTGGCAACAATGCTCCTCGTTGCTCCCCTAACAGCCTGTGGAGGAGAAGAAAGCAAAACAACGACAAATCAAAGTAGTAGCAGATTAGATACGGTTAAAAGCCGTGGCACCTTAATCTGTGGCGTGAACGGTAAATTACCCGGATTCAGCTTCGTAGACGAGAACGGTAAATACTCTGGCATGGATACCGATCTGTGTCGCGCCGTTGCCGCTGCCTTATTTGACGACCCATCCAAAGTCGAATTCCGCAATCTCAGCGCTCAAGAACGGTTTACTGCCGTGCAAGCGGGAGAGGTAGATTTACTAAATCGCAATACTACTTGGACCCTCAGCCGGGATACTTCCGTGGGCATGGAGTTTGGGCCAACAACTTTCTACGATGGTCAGGGCATGATGGTGACCAAGGCTAGTGGAGTCAAGAAATTAGAAGACTTAGAGGGCAAATCCATCTGCGTTCTGGCTGGGACAACTACAGAACGGAATCTAGCCGATCAGATGCGCAAGCGGGGGATAAAATACAAACCAGTAGTGTTTGATGATGAAAGACCACTTTATGCAGCTTACAAGCAGGGTCGTTGCGAAGGAGCTACTGCCGACCGTTCCCAACTCACTGTCCGCCGTGCCATTCTGCCCGCTCCAGACAATCACGTTGTGCTGAATGTGGTGATGTCGAAGGAACCGTTGGGTCCTATGGTTGCCAATGGCGACTCTACCTGGTTTGATGTCGTGAAGTGGATCACCTATGCCCTGATTCAAGCAGAGGAATTTGGCATTACCTCTGAGAACCTGAGCAGCTTTGAAAACACTTCCGATCCTAGGATAAGACGCTTCTTGGGTTTAGAAGGAAACCTGGGTGAGGATGTAGGTTTATCCAAGGACTTCGCTGCTCGTGTAATCAAGCACGTCGGTAACTATGGCGAAATCTACGATCGCAATATTGGTAAACCTTTTGCTCTGGAAAGAGGACCGAATGAACTCTGGACCAAGGGTGGACTGCTATACTCACCCCCTTTCCGTTAAAGGTATTGGGGATTAGGGATTAGGAATGAAATATTAGGGATTGGGGATTGGGGATGAGAAAATTCTCCCAGTCACCAGTCACCAGTCACCAATCACCAAAAATAAGGCTAATGACTGAAGAAAAAATTCCCCTCTGGCGTGACGACCGTTTCCTGCGAGTGGTAGGACAGGCTTTAGTAGTTCTGATTCTGGGAATTGTGGTGGCGTACCTAGGGAGTAACCTGATCGGTAACTTCCAGGAAAAAGGTCTTAAATTTGGGTTTAGCTTTCTTCTAAAAGACTCAGCTTCCTTTGATATAGGCGACACCCCAATTCCCTACACTGCTACCGATCTCTACAGCAAAGCGATTCTAGTGGGGTTGCTCAACTCCCTGCGGGTGATGATCGGTGGCATCACCCTGGCAACCATTCTAGGTATTACCGTCGGTATTGGCAGACTATCGAGTAACTGGTTGGTGCGGCAGATAGCTACGTTTTATGTAGAAACATTACGAAATACTCCCCTACTGTTGCAACTTTTCTTCTGGTATAATGCCGTCTTCCTGAAATTTCCCAAGATTGACAATCCGGTTGTGATACCAGGGCAGATTTTTCTCACTAATCAAGGCATGGATATCCCTTGGCCAGCGGGAACAAGACAAACCTGGTTAGCTTTAGGGTTTCTAGTTTTGAGCGCTATTTTAGCCGTCATTATCTGGCGCAGGCGAATTCAGATGATGTTGCAAGAGGGGGAGTCAGGAAAGATACTCCAGATAATCTTGATTGGGATAGCGATCGCTGCTATTCTCGTTTTAGTCTTTGGGTTGGATTGGAGACAGCCTCAACTAAACAGGGATGTCAACGTGATTCAGGGAGGGTTGAACCTTTCACCAGAATTTGCCACCCTGCTGATCGGGTTAACTGTCTATACCGCTGCCTTTATTGCTGAAGTTGTCCGAGCTGGAATTCAATCAGTTGACAAAGGACAGTGGGAGGCGGCGAAGGCTTTAGGACTGAACCCTAGTTTAGTGATGCAGTTGGTCATCTTCCCCCAAGCATTGCGGGTAATGATTCCCCCGCTAACCAGTGAGTTTCTCAACCTAGCAAAGAACTCTAGTTTGGCGATCTCCATTGGCTACAGCGATGTCTATGCCCTCTCTCAGACCATTTCCAACCAAAGCGGGCGCTCTGTGGAAATGCTGCTAGTGGTGATGGCTACTTATCTGATTATTAACCTGATTATCTCCCTAGGGATGAACTGGTTTAACCGCTTAGTGCAATTGAAAGAAAAATGAAGGATTCAACACCCCCAATTAGCCAAGTTAGCCCTTTGGAGTGGGTGAAGAAAAATTTATTTAGTACTTGGTATAACGGAATTCTTACTATTATCAGCCTGTTATTTATCTACTGGCTCGGATCGGGATTTATTCGCTGGGCGTTTACCCAGGCGGAGTGGGGAGTTCTGGGGGCGAATCTGCGGCTGTTCTTTGTCGGTCGCTACCCGGTTGACTTGCTCTGGCGTACCTGGACAACACTGGGTATTATCGTCGGCTTAGGGGGTTTTTCCTGGGGGATATTGGCTCATTCTTCTCATTTATTCAGCCGGACAAGTTTAATTATCCTGAGTATTCTCGCTGCAACCTGTGTTGCCATTGCCCTACCTGTTGGGGTGCAGTCTAGTATCTTACTATTGGGGATGCTTGTCCTTCTGGTTGTAGGTGCTTTCCTGGGACAGCAAGTGGGGCGGCTTGTTCCTTCCCTAAGTTCTTGGTTAGCCCTGATTTGGCTGCTGATCTTCTTTGTGGTTCTCTGGCTACTTGAAGGGGGACTTTTCCTCAAGCCAGTCAAGCTAGATAACCTCAGTGGACTGATACTAACCGTCTTAACCGCAGTGGTGAGTATTGTCCTCTCCTTCCCCTTTGGCGTGTTGTTGGCGCTAGGACGACAAAGTACTCTGCCAGTAATCCGCTGGTTGTCAATTGCCTACATTGAACTTATCCGGGGTTTGCCTCTGATTGGAATTCTGTTTATGGCGCAGGTGATGCTACCTTTGGTTTTACCAGCCGATGTCCGACTGGATCGAGTGGTGCGGGCTATTGCTGGTTTTACCATGTTTAGTGCTGCTTACCTAGCAGAAAACGTGCGCGGTGGCTTACAGTCTGTTCCTCGGGGTCAGACTGAGGCAGCGAAAGCCCTAGGATTGAGTACTCCTTTGGTACTTGCCCTGATTATCCTTCCCCAGGCTCTTAAAGCGGTAATTCCCACTATTGTCGGGCAGTTTATTAGTTTGTTTAAAGACACATCCCTGTTGGCAATTGTGGGGTTAGTAGAGTTATTAGGTATATCGAAATCGATTCTCGCCAATCCCAAGTTTCAGGGACGCTACGCTGAGGTTTATCTATTCATCGCCCTGATTTACTGGGTCTGTTGTTATTCTATGTCCCTGGCAAGTAGAAAGTTAGAAAAGCAGTTAGGTACTGGTTAGCGTTGAGGGCTATCCACTTAAGCCGGGACAGTAATCAAAAGGCAACAGGCAACAGGCAACAGGCAACAGGGAAGAGAGAAGAGGGAATAGGGAATAGGGAATAGTTTTTAATTATTGAGTTTTTTTATAAAATTCCCTGATATCCAAGCACTTAATCAATTCTTTGATGCTGTTCCAGACAAAAACACATCCGGGGCTCAAAGCGTCAGCCTTTGGTAATTTGTGCTAATATCAGTAGTGATAATGAAATGCAAAGAATACTGACTCTAGGGAAAATGTTTGGTGGTGAAGTAACACCTTCAAGACAATATGCTCCAGTCTAATGGTCATCGTACTGTTGCCAGAAAGGTTGAAATTTAAACTGGAGCGGTATCTTGTAAGATACTAAAATAAATCACTCCTTTTTCATGAATTATCTAATCCAGACGATCGCTCCGTTAGATTACAGTTTGGGCAATGGCTTATCATCGCTTCTTTTATCAGCAGCTAAAAAGGATTGAGTGGCGCTTATTTTCGACAAACTAAGCAAAATTTCCCAGGTCATCAAAGTTAGTTGCATTCAGAATAATTTCGGTTAGTATAAACTAACAATGGTTTGCAACTCGATAACTCAGATTCACCTGTTTTAATCCCTGTAGCTAAGGTATTCGCTACCAGATCCCACGACACACCGAGAATCCCGGTAACAGTCGCAACCCTATTGGATCTGATTGTTAAGATCCACGATAGCAGATTGGAAACCCCACCTACAGCCTAAGCTTAGGTGAGGAGGATTCATGTAGAGAAAGCGTCATGGAAACTCTTGAAGCGCTGATTGAGGCACTGAACAGTGAAGATAAAGCCCTACGCGCTCGCGCCGCTGAAGCGCTGGGAAGGTTGAAGGACGTGCAGGCATTTGAACCTCTGTGCAGAGCGCTCAGTGATTCGGAGAAATTGGTACGTCGCTTTGCGATCAGAGCATTAGGGCTGTTGGGCGATGTGAGAGCTTTTGAGTTACTGCTGGCAGCACTCCAGGATTCCGAGAGATTAATCCGACGGGAAGCGGCGATCGCCTTGGGGGAGTTGGGCGACTCCCGTGGGGTTGAACCCTTAATCGACTTGCTCAAGGAGCGGTATGGCAAACATCCCAGGAAATTTGTACGAGAAGATATTCTAGCCACTGCCCTCGTCAAGCTGGGGGAACCAGTCGTCCCGCCGTTGATTCAACTTCTCAACAGTTCTGATCTGGAGAGCGGTGTCCGTCATCAGGTGGTGTCAATTCTGGCGCAAATCGGCAGCGAACAAGCCCTTGAGGCAGTGCTCGAGCCAAAGAATCCTTATGCATTCATCGCGGCTGTTGAGGCAATGGAAAGCAGAACCCCCTCGCTTCCCTCATCCCTTAAACAAAAAGCAATTGACCTCTTACTGAGAGGACTGCGACACGAACCGGATGAAGCACTCGCCAATAATTGGATATTCCCAAGGATGATAGAAGCGGCGGCAAAAGCCCTGAACCACTTCAATGACCCGTGTCTGGCTGAACCCCTACTTCAGACGCTTCAGGATTGGATAGACAGGTCAGCTTATCAAAATTATCGCCGGATAGAAGGTTGTCGCCGGCTAGCTGCTGCGGGAGTCAAGATTGCGCAGATATTGGGTAAGTTGGGCGAAAAACGGGCAATTGCACCGCTGCTGAAACTGCTTACCTTTTCCTATTATCTTGGGTGGAGCAGCTGCATTGTTGAGGCTTATGACGAGGAGCGGGAGAAAAGACAAGATGGGGGACCTCTGCCGCCGAAGCTCAAGGATGAAGATTTGCAAGCCAATTTAGCCATTGCCTCCGTTCTGAGTCAACTGTCTGGCATGCCTGTCAAGGACTTCCTGCTCAGCGTTCTTTGCAATGAGCAGCATCCCCAACGTCAAGAGGCAGCAACTGCAATGAGCAGATTGGGTGAGTTGCCTGTATTGCCTCTCATTCAAGCACTTCAGGAGGAGCCAGATGGCTTTGTGCGGCAAACGGCAGCCGAAGCGCTAGGATTGATTGGCGATATGAGAGCTGTGGAAGCGCTGATTGCAGCGCTCAACGATGCAGACGATCAAGTGCTTCTCAGAGCAATCGAATCCTTGCGTTGGTTGGGCGCTCGTCAAGCCGCTAAACCGTTGGCCAACCTCCTGAAACACCAGAGTTGGGAGGTGCGCGAAGCAACCGCCAGGGCATTGATTCCCTTGGGCAATAAATGTGTTGTTGAACCGTTGATTGATGTCCTCAACGATCCCCATCCCCAGATACGTTCTGCTGCTATCCGCGCGCTGAATAATCTCAAAGATAGACAAGCAGTGAAACTACTTATCGAGCGGCTTCGAGATTCCGAGACAGAAGTCCGTTTGGAAGCCATTCTGGGATTAGGTCAGTTAGGGGACCCGCAGGCTGTTGTGCCGCTGCTGGAGGGACTCCAGGACGAAGATAAGAGAATCCGAGCCACGGCTGCCAGACAATTGGGACGATTAGGAGATCCTCGGGCAGTCGAGCCACTGATTGGAGTACTCCAGGACCCTGAGCTGCTGGTTTGCATGGCGGCAATGGAGGCCTTGGGAGAGTTAGGCGACTCCCGTGGGGTGGAACCCCTAATCCAAGCTCTCCCTAGAGAACGCTATCGTGCTGCCAAAGCTTTAGGAAAGATCGGGGACTCCCGAGCAGTAGAGTCTTTGATTGAGTCTCTCCACTATATTCGTCCTGGCTGGGAGAATGCAGAACCCTATCCTTACTGGAGTGAACGTTGTGCCGCTGCTGAGGCCCTAGGGCAGATTGGCGATCGCCGTGGGGTAGAGTCTTTGATTGCAGCGCTAAAGGATAAGGATTTTGATGTGCGAGGAGCGGCTGCTGAAGCATTGGGTGAGCTCCAGGATCTGCGAGCAGTTGACCCCCTGCTCGATGCCCTTCAGGATCGAAATCTTAGGGTTCGTTTATCGGCGGCTGAGGCATTGAGTAAGCTCGAGTCTCCGTCGTTAAATGAGAAATCTGTTGCAAAACTTAAAAAAAATAGGTTGACATCAGAACTCTGATGTCAACCTATTTCGTTATTGTCTAGGATTTTTGAAGCGGTTATGTCAATACAGATGCCTGAGGTTTTGCAAAAATCATCCTTCCTGCCGAAGTTTGCAAAGCAGAGGTGACAATTACCCGCACTTCCCCACCCACATAACCATGTCCGTCTTCCACGACGACCATCGTACCGTCTTCGAGATAGCCAATTCCTTGAGCTGGTTCCTTGCCCTGCTTGAGAATTTTTAGATCAAGGTAATCACCAGGCAGATAAATCAGACGTACCGCCTGAGCTAAATCATTGACGTTGAGTATCAGCACCTTCTGCAAGTTGGCAACTTTGCTCAGGTTGTAGTCATTAGTCAAGAGCGTACCATTGATTTCATGAGCCAAGTGCACCAACTTGGCATCCACCGTAGTAATCTCTTCGTAGTCAGCCGGGTGAATGACAATCCGTTGCGGAAAAGCTTCTTGCATCCGGTTAAGGATATCTAGACCTCGGCGTCCCCGGATTCGCTTTTGGTCATTGGTTGCGTCAGCTAACTGCTGCAACTCTTGCAAGACAAACTGCGGCACGAGAATTTGCCCCTCAATAAAACCAGTGTCGAGCAGTTGTTCAATCCGACCATCGATGATGCAGCTAGTATCTACAATTTTAGTAGATGCCGGTTGGAGAGTCCCTTCTGCCACCAACATCGTTTCGATACTGTTGGGGTTTATTAGCCGTAAGAAAGTGCGACCGTGAGTATCAGCAAGGCTAATGCCCAAAAAGGCAAACATCACACTGCCTAAAATTGCCATCATCGGCTTAATAAAGTCAAACTCTTTGGGAATGGGAAGTAAGAAAATCGGCGCTAACATCAGGTTAGCTAGTAATAGTCCGATGACCAAACCAACGGCTCGCGTTAAAATGAGCTCAATCGGTGTCTTACGGATTTGGACTTCTAGGCGGCGATAAGTGGTTTGGACAACCAAGCCAATTGCCAGGCCGATAATCGCCGTAAAACCAGCAATCAACCAACGCAAAGCTTCAAGATTGGAGACTTGCTCCAGTACATAGTCTGGCAGCAAGTCAACACTCTCGAAGCCGATTCCGGCTGCTGCTAGGACGAATAAGATAATAATGATGGCATCTAGCATTGTTCCAATCCAATCAAATTTATTGGTAGTTAATGCGGGAAATTCGAGAAACAGATAAAGCGAGACTAGTCATATTTACCTATTATATCTTTGACGTTATGCTAGGGTGTTGATTTTGTTAAAGGCGGTCTCGGCGAAGCCGAGTGCCTACGGCAGCGCAAAGAAGTTCATGCAACTTTCCTGTGAAAACGGAACTTACCCCGTACAAATGTACTATAATGGTCTTTTAAGCTTTGTTCCATAAAGGTTATAGCGATTAGTGTCGGGATATATAGCGCTGCCGCAGGCACTCGCTCCGCGAGCCCGCACTCTTGTTGGTGCTGCCGTAGGCACTCCGGTAGCGATCACGCGCTCGTGTTAATGAATCAAATCTGATCGCTATATGTGTCCATGTAATACCATTTGGGGTTTATTTTGAAATCAGTGAATCTAGACAGAGCAATGGTTATACCCTTCTGATCTGTGACAGACATTCCCCCAAATGGTATAAGCTCTTGTTTTATTTTAGCGCTCGCTGTATACTAAAAATAAAGGATTAAAATGCAGAATTTAAACTCAATCTAGTTTTGACCAGTTAATGAAAGGTTATAAAATTTACTTATGAAAAAGAACTTAATATTTATGCTGAAATTCAAGTTTTATCTTTTAAAGTTGGGGCTTCTGTTCTGGGCCAAGGCGTATGATCTCCTGCTAGTATGACTCGTTGTGATGGTTGATTAATGGGGATTTCCTGGATATACAGTTTCATCAATTTGTGTCGTAGGGGACGACAATCATCGATGGCTTCATACACACTTGGCCATTTTCGACGAAACACAGGTGAAAGTGATAATTCGGCCAAAGAATAGATATTTCTGGTGACTAGAACAGCATCCATTAACTCAAAGGTAGCATCTTTAGCTCGTCCTAATCGTTGATAGACTTCATTTCGGAATTTTTGAAGTTTACTTATGCTACTATTCATCTGAGGGAGTTACTTGAATTTTTTGGCTTTTTAAATTTTCTCCCTTTTTACTACTCTCTTTTTATGAATATATGT
>JBFRWF010000469.1:0-6490 GCA_051439465.1 Xenococcaceae cyanobacterium
TTTAGATGCGTTTGCCCTGCACTCAATCCCACGATTTAGTCTTGGCGATCGCTCAGAGCCTGAAGCAGCATGACAGCATCGCAGCTACAAAGGTGCATAGGATTTTAACGGAATTTTTACGAAGATAGGACTTACGCACTGAAACGAGATTTCAAGGTTTTGAGCACCTCCAAGTCATTTGATCGCAAGCTGGAAGTACCATTCTACTGTGGCTTATCTAGCTGAGTGCGTAAGTCCTAATTTATCGCAAGAATAGAAAAGAAATGATTGATTTAATTATTCCTGATGGAGTGTAAGTGTCTCGTTTTTCATAAGATAACCCCTAGTAAAAGGATGGGGAGGATTGAGTCTGAGGCTACTTAAATAGAACACAACGACTATCCGCGTCGGGTCGGCGATCGCTACTCGCTGCGCTCAAAGGCTTTCATGCAAAAATAAAAAGGCTAATCCACCCTTTTGCCTTTTGCATGAAAGCCTTTTGCCTTCCCCGTAGGGGGTGGTGATCGCTTCACGCTTGCACCCCAGCCAAAATTAAGGAAATGGCCGCTTGCGTATGTTGCTCAACCATCTCTGGACTGAGCCGCTCCACATCCGGCATAAAATGCTTCCAGTTTTCGTGAATATTGAAGTAGAAAATACAGACTCCAAGAAGGTGAACGGTAGTGAGCAAGGGATCGAGCTGCCGGAAACTGCCATCAGCCATCCCTCGCTTGAGAATGTCGCTCAGGTAGGCAAAGGTATCTGACCAGCTACCCGTGCTGAGTTTGAAATATTCGCCTCGATTCTGGTTGGCTTCCTGAAACCACAGCATTCCCCGATGAGGGTGTTTAGCTTCGTAAGCGATCGCTGCTCGAACGAAGGCTTTCAGGGCTTCTTCGGGGGGTAACTGCTCCAGATTGAGTTGGGTGATGACTTCATGAACCTCAAGCGCGGGGCGTTGCAGCACTGCTTTATACAAGCCTTCTTTGTTCTGGAAGTAGTAGTGGATCATCCCAGTGATTACGCCAGCGGCACGGGCGATCTCCCCAATGCGTGCTCCTTTTAACCCATGCCGAGAAAACTCCGCTTCGGCTGCCTCCAAAATCTGCTGTTTCGTCGCCTCTGCATCTCGCACGGGGCGACGACTTTTCGATGAGTGTTTTGCCTTCACTGAATGAGCCACGACTGCTACAGACTTTAACTCTAACGTGCTTTTCTAACCTAGAACAGATTAATTAGTGCTTGACGACTTGAGGCTCTACCCAATAAACTAATTAAAAAATTAATTAGTTTAGGAACAAATTCCATGTCTATGCTCCCTGGTGCTCCTTGGCTGTTGGCACACAGGTCAATGCTGGAGGTCAACAAGCCGAAGAAAATCTCTGTGTATGGTTCAGACTATCAGTAGATCTAAAACTTTTCTCTTAAGGGGCGATCGCCAACCATAACGGCGGCTACCAACTTAAGCTGGGACTTTAGCTACAATAGTTCGTAATTACTCGCCGGTAACTTACTCTTAACGCTTGCGCGCTTCTGAGGAACATAGGCGGCGATTATTGGTCGAGGAAGTTTATGCTAGGTCAGCTTCTCACTTGGATTCTTGCCATCATCGTCACCTTCTGCACAGCAGTCATGCCCTTTGAACAGGCATTGGCTAACCCAGTCCAAACCGAGAACGTCCAGGTTCAATTGGTCAGCGAAGTCGAGAACATTCAACCCAGTACTCCCTTCTGGGTGGGGTTGCACTTCAAAATTCGTTCTGGTTGGCATATCTATTGGCGCAACCCAGGTGACTCAGGTTTGAAACCTACTATTGACTGGACACTGCCTGCTGGATTTAAAGCCGGGGAAATCGTTTGGCCTCATCCAGAACGTCTGCCTGTCGGACCCTTGATCAATTTTGGCTACGAGAATGAAGTCAACCTGCTAACCAAAATTACACCAGATGCCAACCTCAAAATTCCAAGTTCAGTCCAACTGCGCGCCTCAGCCGATTGGATCGTATGTAAGGTAGACTGCATTCCCGAAGAGGCAACCCTTAACCTAACCCTACCCGCTACCTCTAACCCCCCTGAAGTAAACCAGCATTGGGCTGCCGCGTTTGACCAAACTCGCCAAGCCGTTCCCAAACCCTCTCCCTGGACAGTCACTGCCACAGTCAAAGGAGAAGAACTACTTCTACGAGTTAATGCACCTCAGATGCAGAAAACTCAAATTGAACGGGTGGCTTTTTTCCCAGATTCTGATGGCATCATCACCAACGCTGCACCACAAAAAGCGGTATTTAACTCTGATGGACTAACCCTGCAACTACAGCGAGGAGAGTTAAGTAAGTTAGACCAAGTCAGCGGTGTGCTTGTCATTCAAGAAGCACTGGAAAACCAAACCGCAGCCCAGTCATTTATCATTCAAGCAAAGGTAACCTCTGATGCTGCAACAGCCAACACCACGTCAACTTCCGAAATGCCAATCCCGAAGGTGCTACTCCTGGCGTTGTTGGGCGGAGTGACTCTCAACCTAATGCCCTGTGTTTTCCCGGTGCTGTCTCTCAAGGCACTTAACATTGTCCAAAAAGCACAAAAAAGCCCTACTCAAGTACGGCTACAAGCTCTTGCTTTCACTGCCGGAGTAGGAGTCAGTTTTACAGTCGTAGCAGGAGTACTGCTCGTGTTGCGGGCGCTGGGACAGCAAATCGGCTGGGGATTCCAGCTTCAATCACCCGTATTCGTTACCTTGATGGCGTATCTGATGTTTGCCGTCGGCTTAAGCTTATCCGGGGTGTTTGTCTTCGGTGCTTCTCTGATGGGAATTGGGCAGGGATTAGCCGACCGAGAGGGGTATGCGGGGGAGTTCTTTTCCGGTGTCTTCGCTACCTTGGTTGCTACTCCCTGCACCGCCCCTTTCATGGCAACGGCAATTGGGGTAGCCCTCACTCAATCGGCTTTCGTGGCGATCGCCATCTTTGAAATACTCGGTCTGGGGATGACTCTTCCCTACTTGGTGATTAGCTTTACCCCTTCTTTGCAGCGACTTCTACCCAAACCTGGAGCCTGGATGGAGACGTTCCAACAACTTCTCGCGTTTCCCATGTTTGCAGCAACCGCCTGGTTAGTTTGGGTATTGACCCAGCAGGCAGGGACAACTGGCTTGGCAGCTGCCTTGGTCGGACTGATCCTAATTAGTTTTGCCGCTTGGTTACACCAAAAAACCCGAATGGTTCCCCGTTTCTGGCAGCGCCTCGGCTCAATAGGCGCATTAATAGTATTGGGAGTAGCCTTAACTTTGCCTCAACTTGGAGCATCTTCTTTTACTTCTATCCCTCAGAATCAAAGCCAGGGATTAGACTGGGAAGTCTACACCGCTGAGCGCTTAGCCTCTCTACGTCAGTCAGGAACCCCCGTGTTCGTGAATTTCTCTGCTGCCTGGTGCATCACTTGTTTGGTGAATGAGCGTGTTGCTCTCAACCAGCCAGATACAATAGCTGCTTTTGAGTCCAAGGGAGTCGCTCGACTCAAGGGAGACTGGACGAACCGCAATCGGGCTATCACTGAGGCTTTAGAATCCTTTGGACGCAGTGGGGTGCCGCTTTATGTCTTTTATCCAACTGGATCGGAATCTGAGCCAATTATCTTGCCCCAGCTTCTGAGTTCAGCTCAGGTTCAAAAAGCTATTGATACACTGTAGAAAAACTTAAACCTTTCATCAAAAAGAATAAGGAGCGATGGTGAATTATAGTCTAAACGCACCGAGTTGGCGGAGAATCTCTACAGGAGGACTAATGGCACTGATGCTGGTCATTACTGGATGTCAGTCCCTCCAAGGGAATGAAAACACCGAAAATGTCAATGAAGCACCACCTGTGGTAGCCCAAACGGCTTCTGATACTTCCAAAGTAGTAACCATAGCTCAAGCGCCAATTCGAGTTGGTGAAATGGCACCGGATTTCACAGGGGTCGATAGCAACGGGACAAGCCGCAGTCTCAGTGATTTCAGAGGTCAAGTCGTGGTGCTGGAATGGACTAACCATGAATGTCCCTTCGTCCGCAAGCATTATGGCAGCAGTAATATGCAGAAACTTCAGCAGGAAGCCACAAGCAAGGATGTGGTCTGGCTATCGATTATCTCTTCAGCTAATGGTAAGCAAGGTCATGTGACGCCTGAAAAAGCCAACGAGCTAACCCAAAGCCGTGGGGCTAATCCGACGGCGGTGATTTTGGATGCTGAAGGCACAATTGGCCGTCTTTACAATGCTCGCACTACACCACATATGTATGTCATTGGTGCAGATGGTGTTCTGAAGTATATGGGGGCGATCGATGATAAATCCTCAACCAATCCAGCGGATGTGGAAACTGCTAACAACTACATTCAAGTAGCTTTGGATGCTCTTAGAAACAACAGACCAGTGACGACGGCGGTGACTCAGCCTTATGGTTGCTCGGTCAAGTATGGCAGTTGAATCTTTTCTAGAATAGTCCTGTTGATTTTTCCGGAAATCTCAAGAGCGCAACTGTAGATCTGTCGTTATGGGTAAAGCATAGATTTAGAGTCGCTGATTATTCGCCTTGGAGTTAGCTCAATGGCTGAAGCATCAAAGTACCAATCAAACCAGCAACCTCTCACAAAACAGCAGGCTGCCTCTCTGCTCAAAACTGGACATCAAGCGCTCAAAACCGGATTCTATGCTGAAGCCGTTCAAGCACTCCAAGAATTTTTCCAATTGACTGATTCGAGTGTCAAAGACTATTCCCAAGCACAAATGTGGCTGGTTAAAGCTTATAAAGGTAGTGGACAGTTCGACGAAGCGATCGCCCTTTGTCAGCAGCTAACTACCAGTGAGGATCTGGTAGTGCAGATGTGGTCGCAACAGTTTCTCCAATCCTTATCTCCTGATGGAGAACAACTGGCATCGTCATCACAACCAGAGCAAGAACAGATAGCAGAGCAGTCATTACCTCGACCCCAGTCCCATACTACCCGGTCGGCAGCTAGTCGAGACCTAACTATGCCAATATTATTAGTGGCATTAATGAGCAGTATTACTCTAGTGGGACTGCACTCTCTACTAACTCAAACGCCTAATAACTTTGATTATGCTGAACAAACTACAGCTACTGCGGAAATCGCGCTAGCACAACATCTCAACCAAGTAGGAGTGAAAATGTATGGAGCTTTTTGGTGTCCCGCTTGTAAAGCTCAAAAGCAAATATTTGGTGAGGAAGCGGCTAGTCAGTTGCATTATATTGAGTGTGATCCCTCTGGAGAAAACGCCAAACCACAGCTATGCCAAGCAGCGTCAATTCAGGCTTATCCCACCTGGGAAATTAATGGGCAGTTTTACCGAGGATTCTTTTACTTAGAAGAATTAGCAGATTTATCTGGTTATCAAGGTCAACGTAACTTTCATTTTGTTAAGTAAGTCATGGGTTAATATCAATGCTAGTTCAGGTTCTTCTAGGTAAAAATTTAAATATCAATAATTGGCAAGGGGAAGGTAATGAATTCTATTAGAGTAATACATCCTTATTTTTATGAAGGTT
The DNA here is from genome assembly GCA_051439465.1 of Xenococcaceae cyanobacterium. Classification (GTDB taxonomy): domain Bacteria; phylum Cyanobacteriota; class Cyanobacteriia; order Cyanobacteriales; family JBFRWF01; genus JBFRWF01. Next base: position 5,520 of record JBFRWF010000469.1, read on the forward strand.
TATGGGTATTTGATGATGAAAAAGTCGGTTTAGATAAGGAACCATTTGTGTCAGGTTCTGACACAATTATTGAGAAAATAATTGAGACAAAAGGCATTAAAAATGCAGCCAAAGGATTTACGATATTATTTAGTGATATCCCATTTCCAGGGCATGATTTTAAATTCGTTTGGCTAAAGGAAGAAGGAATGGGGAATTGGTATAAAATAAGTGAATTTAATATGGAAGGGTGGTTATGCCCTGCCTTGTTCAAATATTTTGACATGGCTCCAAAAGAGATTTACGCCCAATTCAAAAGCAAGCCTAATAACTCCCCGTTACATAATTAAAATTGTTTGGTGGCGAGCGCAATGGCTATAATCTCGAGAAAGAGAATTAGCTCTTGTAGGGTGGGCAAAATGGATTATAGTTATAGCTAATAAAGTTATGAGATTGACTTTGCCAACCAAACTCACCTTCTGTAGTTAAGAATAGAACACGGATGACGCGGATAACGCGGATTTTCACGGATAGCCGGCTCTTGTAGGGTGGGCAAAATGGATTATATTTATGGCTAATAAACTTATGAGATTGACTTTGCCCACCAAACTCATCTTCTGTAGTTAAGAATAGAACACAGATGACGCGGATAACGCGGATTTTCACAGATAGCCGGCTCTTGTAGGGTGGGCAAAGAGGAGAAAATGTATCTAAGAGGGTGTTTGAAAAGTCCCCCGACTCCTGGGTAGGGCGAAGCAAAAGGAGCAGAAAATCCTGGGTTTTAGCCATCAGTTATCCCCCAAATGCTTCGCCCCTACAACTTTTCAAACACCCTCTAAGTTTCCTTGTATAACCCCTATTTAGGGTTTGCTGAAAAAGTCTACAGAGCGAATCTAGAGGCCACACAGCTCGAAAAATAGTAGGTTCGTCCCTTAGTTCCCAAATTTACCCAGCGATTTCCCACAAAAGTGCAAGGATTTTAAGCCTCTAGA
>JBFRWF010000470.1:0-18544 GCA_051439465.1 Xenococcaceae cyanobacterium
AGACCATAATTAATTTGAGCATTTCAAGCCCCTTCTCCACAGATTCTCTCAGCATGCCGCACACGTCATCGACATCCACTTGGTATTCTGAAGGGATGGGCAACCACTCTGGCCAGGTTTTCAAGTGTTTCAAATTCTTTTCTATGCAAAGTAGGTCTATATCCGACAGGTAGGCAGCGATCTTTTTAAGCTCTCTTGGCGTTCGAACCTTCTCAAACTGCGATAGTGCGTTCTCGTCGGCTACGCTCAACAGCCAATTGCGCCACGTCCTGAGAGAAGACCTGGGAATGGCATCAGGATTGTAGAAGTCTGGATTGCGGCGAATGGGGAACCCTTCAAGGGAGGTACACCACTCTATTGGCACCCAGAAGCTCTCTCCTTTTTCAGGTTTGACTTTCAAATAATTGTAATAGTCGTAACAGTCATCCCGCCCTGTAGCCATTTGCTCGATCCTGACTTTCGGGTGCGTCTTCTTGGAATTTGGGGTTTTCTGGGATGGGGTGGACTCTGTATCATTGGCTTCACGCCCTAAATGAGCAATGAGGACTTCAGCCCAGAGTGTCACCTTAGGATTGGTAACACCCCCCCCTGAATTTTGATTTTTATTAAATACTGTGGGGGGGTGTGACGGATTTTGAGAATCCTGATTGGGGGAATTGTTCTCTTCTTCATTGAGAAATACCAATTCTGGTTCATCGCAGGCAGCATCCCGAATTTCCTTTTCAATTGTCTTCTGGATCTGATCTGAAGTGAAGCGGTCAAATCGCTTGGCTTCCGCTGCGATTTTTTCGGCCCAGGCTTGCTGCCTTTCCTCGCGCTGTTGCTGCCTGTGGGTTAGAACCTTCTGGGCAAATGCCCAGGAATCCGGATCAATCTTGTAAGTCCTGCCAGCCCTGGTTTGTTTGACCATCTTCCGCTTCAGTCCCACAAGGTTACACAGTGCCCCGTGGACTTGTGAGGGGCTCATCTCGCGGGTATTGAATTGTTTGCCAATGGTGCGAGTCTCCATGGTGAGCCTTAAAACTGGGGATAGTCCCTGGTAATATCCAACAACTTCTGGGCGAGATGACAAATCTTCTGGTATTTCCAAATCGTTAGAGGCTAGTTCTGACAGCAGCCATTTCGTCTGGAGAGTATTGATAGGCCTGTAAAGGGCTTCCATAGCCTTCTTAGCGTTTCCCCAGGCTTCTTTGAGATATCCCGGAGCTTGGTAGATGGTAAGGTTAAAGAGACGCTTGAATTTGTACGCTAGCGGCTTGACGGCGGCATTTAAAGGTTCGAGGTTTTTATTGCTATAGATGTGATGGGGGTTGAGATAGTCCTGGAAATTCACCAATTCCAGGAGTTGGCGCTCTAGAAGGTGGAATGTGTGATCGTGCAGGAAGAAATGCTTGTACCGATTGGCCAGATCTGAGCGACGGGCGATTTTCTCGTTATTAAATAAGTAGTCAAGTCTGGTCAGCTTTTGGGGGATGTTATTCTTCAGCCACGATGTGACCAACTCTTCTGTCACTTCCAGTCCTGTGAAGGACTGGATATCATATTTGATTAGGCTGCAGCGCTCAAAAAAATCTGTGGTTCCCTGCTGACTCAACCCAGAGTATTCTGTTTTGGTCAGATCTTGGGATTTCAGGATTGTCGCCACTTCTGCGGCGTTGACTACACCAGCATGTTCTTTCATCCGCTCGGCAACGGCTTTGATCGCCCTGATTTCTTCTTCGGCGGGGTGGGGCTCGATGATATAGCCCATGTTCTCAATGTGTCTTTCAAAGTTAGCTTGAATGTTGTTCAAACTCCAATTGCGGCGCGCTTTCAAGGCACTGACAAACTTGAGAACCTCCGGGTGGGGGACGCCTGTGCGGGGATCGATACCCAATGCTTGAAGCTCCTCCTGATTGTTGAAGAGCAGGTTGCGCTCGATGACGTGAGCATTGGTTTCCAGCTGCCGATTGGGCACTTTGCCGAAGGAGTAGCTGATCTCTACTACCGGGCGGTAGCGGTGGCAAAGCTGTCCCAGTTCGGTGTGGGTGAGGGTATAACCTGTGAAAAGACAGCAAACTTTATCGAAGGCTGGATATTCAATGGAGACGCCGCTCTGAAGACTGGAATTTACAGCCAGGTAGTGTAGTTTCCGCTTGCGCAGCTTTTTGTTGATGCGCTTGATGAATTTCCTTACTTCCGGTTTGGCTGAGTTATCCCCGTGCACGGCCATGCCTTTTTTGTCTGGGAAGCGAGCTTCTAACTGGGCGCAAACCTCTTCTTCGCTCAAATTTTCGATGCCTTCGACGAATTTGTCAATCCCGCCCAAATCTGCTCCCATCTTCTTGACGGATTTTTTGGAGTCGGTGACGATTAGGACTCTTTCTCCATTTTCCAGGCAGTCGCAGACGTATTGAAAGTGGGCTGCCGGGTCTTTAAAGTTGTAGAAGGCTCGACCTGTGTGGGGGATGTGGGTGTTGAAGATGACGTGGGCTTTTTGCCCGCACAGGTGTTCGCAAAAACCCAGCACGAGGGAACTGAGGTCGGCATCGGCTACGTAAAATTCCTTGGAATTGAGCACAAAGTATTGGAAGTTGTTGGTGATTTCCAGTCGTTTTTTCTTAGTGGTGGAACTGGTGTACATGGAGCCTATCACTTGGTCAACTTCATCAACTACCACCACGTCGAATTTTTTTCCCGCAGTGGGTACTTTCCACAAGCTTTCGGAGGTAATTGCCAATCGCTTTTGTGCTTCCAAGCCTTCTTTTTCTACTTTTGGGGAATTATAGCAGACGCAGCCGTAGCGCTCGGCCATATTTTCAGCCAGTGCTACGGTATTGGCAATAATCAGCAGCGAAAGATTGGGATCTTTGAGTCTATTGGATAAGGCGAAGGTTTTCCCGCTTTTCATGGGGGATTTAATGGCGGTAAACCTTCTTCTCTCTTGTTCCAGTTGGAGATGTTGCTCGCGCTGAATGTTCTGGAAATCGTGCTTATTGATCTTCCACAATTCTTTAGGATCGGAGGCCTCGTCTATGAGGATGTATTCTGGGGAGTCGTGGGGAATCTCGCCTTCTGCATCTCGGGCGGCTTCCCAAGCCAGGTATTCTTGATAGGCTTGAAGATCTGGTTCGACCCACTGGCGGTGGGGATTTTCTTTCTTCCACTGGGCGATCGCCTTTTCTTTGTAATCGGGGTCGTTGAACCACCGCCACCAGTGCAGGCGCTTTTTGATGGTGTCGGAGTCTCGGTAGTTGGCGGCGGGTGTGGGGTAGGGGTGCTGGTGCGCTCTGTTCCACAGTTTATCTAGTGTTTTTTGGTCTAAGGGAGGGTTGCAGCGGTTGCAGTAATCGGCGAGCAGGTAATAGCCGTCGTGGCTGCAGTCGGCACCAAGCCTGATGAGTTCGTCTTCGGTGGCAACTATGTCAACGGCAATAGCATACCCGATGGGATCTCTGCCAATGCCTCCGCCTACGACGCCTGTGTGGATTAGGTCTTGGTGTTCTTTTTTGAGAAAGTGGATCAGGGGAACGGATATGCCGCCGGAATAGCTAACTTCCGGCAGTCTGGGGAGTACAATGGGTTTTGGTCGCAGCTCGGCTTCGGATAATTGGAGGATCTGCTCGACTTGGAGCCACCTCTCGTCGGCGGATTTGTTTTTGTTTCTGTGGATGGAGACAATTTTGGACCAGTGGATATCGGTGAGGCCGTGGGGAAAGAGTCCGGTAGCATTTAGTTTGGCCTCGAGCTCCTTTGGGGTGTATTTGGCATCGGATTGGTAGGTGATTTCGACTTCTGTGATTTTGCCATCTTTGACTCGGGGAACGCCGGGAAGTCTCATGGCGCGGGCGGCGTTGCAGATGTTGACATCCCCTCTCAAGAGAACTGTCAATTTGCGGTTTAGTCGATGCCAGGCTTTTAGGGATATTGGTACGATTAGAGAGATGGCGTTGTGTTCGGATTTGTTACCGCTGAAGACGCTGATGGCAGTATCGAGGCCCAGTTCATTTTTGAGCCACAGGCGCTTCTTGGTTTGCTCGGCAAGGGGAAGGTCGTCGATTTCCCAAAAGAGGGTGTCAAACCGGGAGGCGTTGTCATTGCCCAGATCTGTTAAGAGAAGTTCTCCTTTTGGAAAAACATTCAGGTGGTTGGGATAGCTGTTAATGGCGTTCACTTCGGGATTTGAGGCGATGTCCCTGAGCGCTTCAACGGAATTGGAAATCTGTTTGGCGGCCTGGTAGACTTGGACGGAGGATCTTCCCTTTCTTTTTCTTTCTGAATGCCATTTTGTGGTATAGAGGGTGATGTCCTGCCAATTTTGTCCGATTTGCCCTATGTATATCTTTTGGCTTTTGTCGCCGGCTGCCCGCAGCACGAACCACTCACCGGGGTTGAAATTGTATTGGCGGTAGTAGTCTAGAATTTGCTGCTGGAAGAAGGAGGGATGGTCTCCGGCATCGAATTGTCTGTGTTCTTTGTCCTGCATGACTTTCCGTCGATTGGTTTTTTTTTATAAAAAACAGAACAGAAAACGCAGATGCCGTGTTATAATGACCATCAGGGTAGATGGTTAGTTCATATTCGCTTCGGAACGTGTTTGTGGATTAAAAGGGGTTTTAATACAAAAAACACTGAAGCTTTAGAACTTTTTAGCGTTTCTATTCTGTTTTTTATTTTTTTGTTAGGACAATTATATATTGTCTGGAGCCCGGTGGATCATACCTCCGGGTTTCTGCTATTTTGGGCTTAGTTGGCGGCAATACCGTATCCGTGGTGTCGGCGGAAATAGAAGGTTCGTGCAACCAGGGGCTCCCTGAGGATGAAAGCTTTACACTGTCTGTGTTTTAGCCCTCGACTTCTTTTTATCTCGCTCTGAGGGATTAATAAGTTTTACAAATACTATCAAAGAAGACTGAAACTTGGTCTAAAATAGAAGTTGCAAGTCTGAAATTCTATCACTCAAAGCCTTCTCTCTACGTGTACCTCTTGGAAAATTTTGCCTGAAAGGAGACGAAATCGGCCAAGTCATGATTTGAATTACTTATCAAAAAAAAGGTCGAAAAAGGGGTTGACATTTTGCCAATCGTTCCACCTTGCTCCTGGTCGCACGAACCTTTTATTTAGGCGGTGTCCTTGTCTTGTCCTCTGCCTTGTCTCCCCCCTCTTCTGAAGGAAGTGAGGACGCTGCGTTCTTCTCGCTCAGTCTGTGCAGAGGGGGCAAAAGCTTGGAGAAAATGGAGATATCTTCCCGAAGGGCGGCGCAGCCTACCCGCTTTTGTTGCTATACTGAAGGGTTGTGAGGCAGAGGCAGCTTTATACTCAAGTTTGGTTAAAGTTTGCGGTGAAATTTCAGGACTCGGTTTCTGTGTCTTCCGATAATTGTTCCTGGATAATGGCTTCACTATCGCGGGAATGGTGCAGGATGCGAAACACATTTATCCCATCAGCAGTTGGTTGATAGAAGATGACGTGCTTTGCTTTAACAAAGCTGCGAAGCTCAATAGAAAATTCCGATCGCACCCGACCGATCTGAGGCATTTTAGCTAGCAACTGTAGAACATCACTGATTTGCTGTTGCCACTTGTCCGCTGCGTCAATGTTATCTTTGGCGATAAACGCCCAAGTCTGTTGAATGTCCTGGGCGGCTTGTGGAGAAAGGGTAATTTTACTCATCTGTGCTGCTGCCGCAGTTCTTTGCTCTTTTTCCGTAATTCAGCAAAGACCTGATCTGCACGAATGCCCTCACCGCGCTTGATTTGCTCTATGCCCACCTCGACATCGCGTTGTAAAGCTGCTATCTTTACACTGCGGAGTTCTTCTTCTAACGCCTGTAAATGCTCTTGCGTCTTCTGGAACGCTTCAGCATCCTGGACTACCACAGTGGCTTCGCCATTAACAGTCAAGACCAGTGGCGCTTTGCTTGCCCTCAGTTTATCGATATAGTGCTTGGCATTTTGCCTGAATTCACTCAACGAATGGATATTCTGAAGATTAATCATAATAGCATCTTACCAAACTCATACTTAATTAAGTCTTAATTTAGATATTAGGGGGTTACGCTTCGTCCGTCAAGAAAATGATTAGAGCCCTTACCCCTGTTGCCTGTTGCCTTCCTTCGTTGCCTGTTGCCTTTTGAGTAGAGTTTTTATTCACAACCGAAATAGAATTGCTGTATAAGTCTTTTTGACAAAAAATATCCCGGCATCTGGCTCCGAAAAATTGGAACAAGAAAACCGGGATTCTGTTATCAGCTAGCCTTTGCTGATGCGCTTATTTAGTGGGCAAAAATTGTCTCCTCTATGTCTCTACGAGGAGAGCAGTTTTCCATCAAAAACTCTTCTTCCGGTAATTTTGTACCAATCTCTTCGTTGATTACTTTCATCATAGACTCCCTGATATTTTTTCTGCCAGTTCCACAAAATTCCAGCTCTTTTTTGAGCTTGTTCAATCGCTGTTCCAGGTATCCATCGAATTCTTGATTTATCCGGCTGATCGCCGCTGCCTGGTAAGTGTTATATACTTGTTCATCAGGGCTGAATTCATATCCGCAGTGATTATCAATTTCACCATTGAGTACGTCTAATTTCGGATAAAGCCGTCCCATTAATAAGAAGGCTTCCCATATATCCCTGCGTTTTTCAATATCTTTACTATTCAGTCCTGACCATTTATTGGTCAGGTTGTAATACGCCTGTGCTTGTTTCAATTTATTTCCCAGGATCTTTTCCAGACGGTCACTTGATTCTCCTGTGTATCTTTCTTCACCGGCAAAGTTTTTCGCGATCTGCCTCAACTTATCAAAGGCGAGACCAGTATTTTTTCTGATCTCCTCCTCAGTGAGATCAACACCGCGCAACGCCAGCAGTTTCCGGATTTGTTCCCAGATGAGCCCCTCCAAAAACCGCATCTTGAATAAACGATAGAGATCTGGGTAATTCATCTCCAAAATGACGATGGCATTAAAGATTCTCCAGATAACAACGGTGGGCTCTTGCTCAGGTAACACATTTATTTGTGGTGCTTGATTAGAACTCGACAAACCGGCTAAGTGGAGCAATCTTCGATAAGCCAACCATTTGATAGGTACCAGAAGATGCGTAGAGATTAATTCTCCAGAATAGACAAAATCTCGTAAAGCTATACAGGTTAGACTTCTCAGAGCAGTCTCAACAACCAAGCTTTCATCGGCATACGGTTCTTTAATAAGATCAAAATTCCAGGCAATTCTTCTGATAAGGGAGAGTAAGCTTTTGAAACGAGGGTGTGGCAGGGATATTATAGAATGCAGCCTTGGATATATGGAAATTTCATGGATCTCTATAACTTCCTCGGAAAGAATTCGAAATTCCTTTTTGCCTAGCTTCTCAATAAATTCAGAACGATTTAGCCCAAAGCTGTCAGCGATCTCACTTAGCCCCTTCCAGGCTTTAGGTGTTGCTGTTATGCTTCGGCGTTCTGTTAGTTCGTCATACTTTCTTGGCCTGCCGCCTTTGTCGCGTGGCTGAGTTTGACGTTTCTTCATGAGACTTGTAATGTTTTGTGTAATGTTATGTTTGTCTTTGGGCATGCTTCAATCTGCCGAGAGGCAGGGTAAGATGCCAGGCGTCTCAAGTCCTTGTACGAGGGCTTGATGCTTTGGGACTATCCTAAAAGCGTGACCCTGGTTTGAAGCATGCTGTTTCTGTACGTCCTGGTGGTTTTATATGTATAAAACCCAACTCTGTAGTATTACATATACACATTGATTTGGCTATGTATTGTAAGAAACTTTTACTTAAATTTGTATAACATAATATTTTTTTCTTCTATAAGTTTTGATTTCCTATTCTGAGCGCATTCGCATGCCAGTAACAGCGGTTTCAAGAAACTTCTTTGGCGCATAACACATTTTTAAACAGTTTTAGCTTGATGAGCGAGAAGCCCCACATCATCACCGCTAGAGCAGCGTGGGATGAACTGCGTAGCAGCGACGAAGTCTACTGCGCCAGCAACGACGCGCTGCGTGATTCTGGGGCGAAGCCTAGTCTACTGTGTAGCAGCGACGCGCTGCGTGATTCTGGGGCGAAGCCTAGTCTACTGCGCCAGCAGCGAAGCGCTGCCTGATTCTGGGGCGCGCTGCGCTACTCTGGGACGTGCTGCGTCAGCAGGGGCGAAGCCTAGTCTAGCCTAGTCTACTGCGTAGTAGCGCAGTAGACTATCGCGCTACAATCACAATTGTTTCTTGGCAATTATTTTAATTATCTACTAAGATAGAAAAGTGTGCCAAGAACTTAAAGCGATTCCAGCAAAGTTTATCCAGAAAGAAGAAAGGGAGTAATCGCCAAAACAAAGCGAGAAAGTTAGTTGCTGGAGTCCACGAAAAATCGCTAATACAAGACAAGACTTCCTCTATAAGCTATCTCATAAATTGGTGAGCAAAAACCAAGTCATCATCGTTGAGAACCTTAATGTCAAAGGGATGGTACAGAATCACAATCTAGCTAAGGCTATATCGGATTGTGGATGGGGGATGTTTGTGATTTTTTGGGATTACAAGTGTAAGAAACAAGGGAAAACATTGGTTGAAATCGATAGATGGTTCCCCGACTCTAAAACTTGTAATTCTTGCCTGAATGTTGTACAGAGCCTGCCACTAGATATAAGAGAGTGGGACTGCCCAAAAAGTGGGGTTCACCACGACCGAGATATAAACGCAGCGTTAAATATCCGAGATGAAGGCTTAAGAATACTCTCCTGTGGGACGCGCTCGACTGCCAAGGTCGGGAGAGTAAGACCACGTAGAAGGCGTAAGCCTTCTGTTGTGGCTTCCCCCTGTGAAGTTGGAAGCCCACACTATACCCGACAGGGTTAGTGTGGGTAGTTCACCAAGGATCTCTCAAACTTCCCACACCTAATCTGCCGAAGTTACACTTCGGCCTTCTTCAAGGGAACCGAGATTTATGTCCCGGCGGTTGGTTTTCTGTATGCCTGAGTTATATATGTATAAAACAATACACAATCAAAAGGCTCTCCAGAGAGGGGTTTGGCTTATTGAGCCAAGAAGAAAAAAGATTTAGTATGCATAAATATTACAAAATATAAAGTTTGTGTTGCATCAGTGTGAAGTTACTGTATATTTACATCAATAACCCCAATAATCCAGAAATACGTATATGATCGTCCATCTGACTTTATCTTTGGCTGCTGCTACAACAGAGCGGTCCATATTTTCAAAGCGAGAATAAACCTATCCCCGGCGCAGCAAGCAGCGCTTGCTGCTTGCGTGTCGGGGTTTCTTGCTATGAGCCACTTCTAACAACATCATTTCAGCGACGGATCACGTTGGAAGATGCTTTGGCCAGTAATTTTCAAGCTTAAAGACACTCAGAACTCATTGCCCTTCTCAGGCAATGTGCGGTTCCTGTTTAGGGTTCTGCCTTGCTTGTTCTAACTGATTGACGTTATCGCATCAATCTCGAAAACCCTACATCTGTTGAGAAATGTCCGATCTTTCAATCTATAAAAATCCCCAATCCTCCAGAAAAACTGTGTGGCTGCTTGGCAGCACGATCTCCTTGACAGCAATCAATGCAGCACTAGGTGGGGAAACATGGTGGATTGCCTGTGCTTATTTAGTTCCATGCACCATGGGAGCCTGGAACCAAGAAATCATCCGAGCCTTTATCAACCTGATTCGTTTAAGGTTTCGCCATTTCAAACCCCTGTTTTTAGCTGCATTAACAATTGTGGGGGTAGTGCAAATGAGCTTTCCCGCACAAGCGCTCTGGTTTGAGCGGGCAGAAACCTGGTTGACAACCTATTTTCCGTCCAGTGGGACGCTCGCGAGCCTAGTCTTTAATATCTTACGTGGGCTTTTTCTGCTATACGTGGGCATCTCGATAGTAACGGTAATAAAAGCAATACATGAGGGAGAAGACTGGGTAGCGATCGCACGCACTCCCCTGATTGTAGTGCTCGCAACTCAGGCAACAGAAATAATCACGAATCTAATAATTTCCTAGATGTGTTTTGAGAATTGTAACTATATTTGGAGGAAAATTTCATGCCATCCGATCGAGAATTTCGCGAAGTTAACAGAACCATAGGATCCCACCCATCATTAGGTCCCATCCCAGCATCTCAAATTCTTCCTTTTGCACTAAGTACTTCAACAGTGGGGTTTCTTGGTTCCATGTTCAGCTGGAGCCTCCTTACCATGGGTTGCCTTACCTTTTGGATAACCATAACCTGGTGGCTTGCCAGTGGGGGAGTCAACTGGCGCTTACAAGCCAAATTCTACGCTCTTTTCCTCACCCCCAACTGGGCTCGCGGTTTTACTCGATATCAAATAGACGATGAAGCTGAAACACATAACTGACAAAAAAATTGGCTCAAAAACAGTCGCTTTTAAAGCCTTTCAAGACTCACTGAACCTGAACTGTATGGCAGCAATAAGGTTAAAAGACCGCAATATCGGCACCTACCTTCTGCTCAAAAATCAGTACTTTAATCCTGTTCGCTTTGTCTTTGGCTTTGACTGCAAAGGCATCCACGTACTCCAGAAACCAGATCAAACACAAGCAGCCTTAGAGCGACTGGAGGCAGCACTTAAAGAATTGCCCTCAGGTGAACTGCTCACCTTCCATCTATCCTCCTTCTGTTCCGATGAAAAGAGACAGCAGCAACTGAAAGCGCGGCGCATACTTTCTCCCAACACAGAGCTTCAATGCCTCACCATGGGGGAGCAAGCCAGAACTCAGGAGCTGACAAACCAGGGCTTGCGCAAACCCAAAGGCTTGCGAATCTATGTCTCTGTCACCATCGGGGACAGCACCGTTAGCAGGGGAGATCTCATAGAAAACCTCATCGCCCTTGGCTTACAATCTTGGAGCAATTTTACCGGGGCACGTCAGGAAGAGCGCAAACAAAAATTAGAAACCATCTTTCACAGAGCCCATGACAACTTCCGCCAGTGGGAGTTACTCCTTTCCGATAAATTCGGCCTGGACATTCGCCCTTTAACAGCAGAAGAAATGTGGGAAACGTTGTGGTATCGCTGTAACCGCAGCGACCCCTTACCCATTCCTCAGCTCCTAGTCTATGACGAATCAGGGCTCAGTGAAAAGAGAAACTCTGATTTGAGCTGCCCCAGCGCACTGGTATGCGACAGCGTTCCCATAGCCAATCCCAGATGGGTGCGCGTCAAAGAAAAATACATTGGAGCCCTGACATTCCATGAGAAACCCGGTGGTTGGAGTAGTGGCGCTGCGCAGTTGCACTACCTGTGGGAACTGCTGGCTAAAGATCGGGTTCATGACACCGAAATATTTTGCCAGCTTTCATCAGCAGATGTTGCGCTGACGCGCACGTTGATGCAGCAGCTCACCAAACAGTCGAATCTGAACGCCAGTCTCGCTGCAGAGAGGAACTCAGCCGATGTTAAAGCCGAGTTAGATAGCGAAGAATCCATCCAGGCTCAAATAAAGATGATAGAGGGAGAAGTCCCCATTTATGCCGGCGTAGCAATCTTGGTTCACCGTCCAGATCGAGAGTTGCTGGATAATGCTTGTCGATCCATTAAGAATCATTTTCACCGTCCAGCGGTTGTTGTTAGAGAAGAGAACTACGCCTGGAATATTTGGAAGCAAACCCTAATGGCGTCTTTTGACACCTTGCTCGCCACCCCCTTCGAGCGACGGCAGCTTTACCTTTCCAGCGAAGTCCCGGGGTTTATGTCCTTGGTTATACCGAAATCCCTCGACTCCAGAGGCATTGAACTCATTGCCAGTGCAGGCACGCCTATTCACCTGGATATTGTTTTTCGACACAGACACATAGCTGTCTTTGGAACTACCAGGAGTGGGAAATCCTGCTTAATAGCGTACATTCTCGTTCACGCTCTGGCTCAAAATATTCCCGTGCAAGTCATGGACTTTCCAGGGGCTGATGGTACGTCAACCTTCAGTGATTTTACAAACTTTCTCAGAGGTAGTTACTTTGATATCGGCAAAGAGTCGGTGAACCTGTTTGAGTTGCCGGATTTACGCCATCTTCCTGAAGAAGTGCGGGAACAGCGTCTTGATGAGATCAAAGCCTCCCTTGAATCCGCCCTGATGGTGATGGTGCTGGGGAGAAATGAAGAGGATGGGAGACTCTCTCGAACAGTCCGTTCCCTGCTGGGACAGGCTTTGGATGCTTTTCTAGCGGATAGCGAAATCAGCAGGCGCTACGAGAGGGCGATCGCCGGAGGGATTGAGTCACCTCAATGGCAGAACACTCCCACCCTCAAAGATTTCTTGCAGTTTTGCTCTTCCGAGTACCTGGAATTGGATAACCCGGGGAGCAATATAAACGATGCCCTGGCACAGATAAATTTACAACTGCGCTACTGGCTTACCAGTCGCGTGGGGAAAGCGATTTCCAAACCTTCCACCATCAAAGCCGATGCCGCGATGACGGTCTATGCATTAACCAATCTCTCTAACGAAGAGGATGCAGCCGTGCTGGCTCTTACTGCCTATGGCGCTGTCCTGCGAAAAGCTCTGACAACACAGGCCTCCATCCTCTTTGTGGATGAATGCAGCGTACTCTTTGAATACAGCGAAATCGCACATTTGATCGGGAGATTGTGTGCTAATGGGGCCAAAATGGGGATTCGGGTCATTATTGCTGCTCAAGATCCCAATACAATCTACCAGTCTCCTGCCTCGGCGAAGATTTTTCAGAATCTATCTACCCGACTTATCGGTCGCATTCAACCCACTGCCGTTGATAGCTTTGTGGAGATTCTTAAATATCCCCGCGAGATTATCCAACAAAACAGCAGCGAGAGCTTTTTTCCCAACAAACAGGGAATCTACAGCCAATGGCTGCTGGATGACAACGGCACCTGTCACCAGTGTCGATTCTATCCATCGTACCAGTTATTGGCTGCTGTTGCCAATAATCCAGAGGAACAAACAGCAAGGAACCTCGTACTCCAACATACACCAGACCAAATAACCGGCATTGCCACTTTTGCCAAACTCCTGGTCGCTTCCATCAAGAGTGGGGTATCCCTTCTGGAGGTGACAAAGCACTGGCTGGCGGAACAGAAACGTCATTCTAATGCCGCCTGAGCCAGCACAAACCTTATGAAACACCAACTATTTAACCACAATGAAAAAGACATCTGCCCTATGGGCTCTTACTGCCATCGGATTGGCTATTGCCTTCTCCCAGGCTGCAAAAGCGGGAATCCTAGCAGACTGGCGCGATTACTTCACAATAGTTCAGCAGTCCTACCCCGGAACAGAGGCTATTTTCCAGCAAGCCACCGATATTGCCGGGGCCTTTGAAACTGTTTTCAACGAAGCTATAGGCCCCCTGGGATATGGCGACCCCAATCGCCTCAGGAATCAGACTATTGAGGAAGCTATGAGCAGTATAGATGGCGACATCGCCCAGTATGACCCCATCTACCAGGGGGATGAAGCCGCCAGTGAACTGGATCGTCAGCAAACGCGTGCTCAGATTAATACAATTCTCGGTCAGGAAGGGCAACAGGTCACTAAAGACAAACTCGACTGGGTGTCAGAAACCGTCGATCGCATCCAAGAACAGGCGATCGCTGCCGACAATGCGCTCTCTACCCAGGATGCCGTAAAAGCCTTGACCGAAATCACTGCCGATCAAGCGGGATTGACTGCCTCTTTGCAATCAGAACTGATCCAGGCTCGGCAAGACACCCAATTTACAAATCTAAACTTGGCTCGTATTTCCGAGAACCTAGACAGTGAAGCCAACATCCGCCGCCGGGAACGCCTGGGAGAAGCCGTCAGGACTCTCAGATTCGGTACGCGCGCCCGCTTGTTTTAAGAGAGCAGGGGAGGCAGGGGGAGCAGGGGAGGCAGGGGAGGCAGGGGAAGCAGGGGAGGCCGGGGGAGCGGGGGAGGCAGGGGAAGCATTTGAACACAATAAACTGCCAACGAATTAATAAGGCTTCTGGGAAATTGAACTGGCGGTCACTGAGCTGCGGAGCAGGGGCGTTAGCCTAGGTGCGCCTACGGCGAGCGCTACCTGGAATTTAACCGACGCGCAATCTGGTCTATGTTCTCTGAACCCCTTCTCTAACAATGCTTTGCAGCTCGATAACTCAGATTAACCTGTGAAAATAAGCTCACCGTGAGTTTTGAGCTTGACATTGGTAAAGAGTTGAAACAGTACTCCCTCTGCTCCCTCTGCTCCCTCTGCTCCCCCCGCTCCCCCTGCTCCCTCTGCTTTAGCTCATCCCACAAAATCGTGTTGCTCTTGTTTTACTCTTGTCAGCGAGGAATCAATCATGAATTTTAATTCAGTATTCCTGGGGGCCGTGCCACTGGATGCGACTGAGATTCTTGAGGACGGGCGGGAAGCTTCCGAAGCCCTGGCTAAATCAATAGACGGACTTTGGAACGCTGCGTTTTCCAGTGGTCTTTATTTGGCACTTGTGCGCCTCGGACTTCTGTTCGCCCTCGGCTCCCTTGCCTTCTTCGTGGTTCAGTGGCTCAAGGCCATGCTGGATGGGGAAGAAAGCCAGGCCTTATCCCAACTGCTCTGGCCTCTGATTGTTGTGTTTCTCCTGAGCAATAGCGGTGCCCCACTGGCTGGAGCCACAAAAGAACTGCGGGCTCTCATCCATACAGTAAACCAAGAAGTATTAGAACTTGCTATTGCCGATACCAATCTCCAGGTTGCCTATGAGCTTGCCTCAACAGAAAACGCTGTGGAGCAAGTGATTGCCGGCAAGCGAGACGCCTGCTATGGTCTGGAAAATACAGGGGAACGTGTTAGCTGCATTCAAGACGCGGCGTCTGAAGCCCAGAACTTTATTCAGGACTATCGCAACCGTCAGGGCAATCCCACTTTCCTCGAAAAGGCATGGGAATCAGCCGAGGCTCTTCTAGACGATCCCCTTGATGCCGCTCTCAATGTAGTTGGCTCTGTGGTGCAGCTTGCTATTGAGAATTTGTTCTGGGTTTTTCACCACGGGTTTCAGTTACTAATTGAGCTCTCTTTATTGGTTACAGGACTACTGGGTCCTCTGGCAGTGGGAGGTTCTCTCCTTCCAGGAGCACAAAAGTCTTTGCTTGCCTGGTTGACGGGGTTTTTCGCCATCGGCATGGCGAAATTAAGCTTTAACATTCTCAGCGGTTTGGTTTCCCTGATCGTCCTCAATGCCGGAGATACCGACCCTCTTATTTTACCTCTCTTCCTGGGGTTGCTCGCCCCTGTCATTTCCCTAGCTCTGGCGTCGGGGGGCGGAATGGCGGTATTTAACGGTTTTAGCCAATATGCGGGACTTCTCAGCGCGGTGGCTGTGTATACGGGAGCGATCTATGGGCGAAGAGCCCTTGGGAGAATTGCCAGAGCCTCTCTGTGGCCTTTTAAAAAGATCGGCAATTCAAGAAGGAAAGCACGCAGGAGGTAATAATGCTTGAAATCAAAAATCGCAACTTTTTGGCAGGAGCGGTGGTTGTCCTTCTGGGAGCACAAGGACTAACCGTTTGCCTCCAAATCGTCCAAACTGTTGCTATCAGCCGGTTAAGCCTGAAAGCACCAACATTAGTCCAATTAACAGATGGTTCAGCCATTGTTTCAGTTCCCGTAGACGTAGGGGAGAGAGCGCCCAAAACGATTCAGCGCTTCGTTTCCGACACGTTTTACCTGATGTTTAACTGGAGCGGAAAACTCCCCTCCGCAAGCCTTGAAGACGCTAAGAACCCCATTTCAGATTCAGGGGTTCCGATTATGGTGGACGGCCGCAAATTCAAGATTGCCACCTCAAGCTGGCAGGGAAGTTTCGCTTTCGCCGAAGATTTCCGCACGCAACTTGTCCAGAAAATAGCAAAAATGACCCCCCAGCAGGTGTTTGACGGCAAGATGGAAGTCATTCTCGTCATAGATCGCATCTCAGAACCCCAAGTCCTGGAGAGGGGGTGGAAAGTGGACGTGGTTGCCCACTTAAATCTTTTTGCCAAAGCCAATGCACTCAGTGAGATTGTTCCTTTGAACAAGGAAGTGTTTGTGGAAGTTGTGGAAGTTCCAGCGGTCCCTAAGGGGAATACCCCCTTGGAAAAGGCAGTCTACAGCATACGCCAGGCAGGTTTGCAAATCTATGCCATGCGCGATTTACAACAGGAGGATTTTTAATGGACACTGCAATCAATTACGACGAACGTCAACTAGCCCACTTGGTGGGGTTTGAGCTAGAACCGCCGCCAGAATCTCCCGAACAGCGTGGAGACAGGGAAGATCTTGAAGAAACAGAGACGTTTGGTGGGGATAAAAACCACCTCTTGCCTCTCTCTGCCAATCCTTTTCTCAGGCTCGCCATTGTCGGGACGGGTACTGGAGTAGTTATTTTAATCGCAGCGTTTCTGGTTAACAACGTCAGTGGAAATGTAAATAACGCGGAAGATCCGAAAGAACAAGGTGCTGAGGCTGTACTACAGGCTGAAGTTCCTTCTCCCGATAATTCTGAGATCGGTCAATTAAAGACTGAACTGGCCATGCGCTTGCAGGATCAGAGGATTAATGAAGCTCTGAAGGAAATAGAGGCAAAAGCCAAGGAAGGGGCTTCACTCAAGCCTCAAGAGAAAAATCCTGTTCCCACGGCGACTAAATCCATAGTGAAACCGCGCCCTTCAAAACCTCTCCCCTCTGTGCGCCCTGTCGCCGTACAACAATCACCACCAGTACGCATTCCGACACCAGCTCTCCCTCGTCCCGTGCGTTCAGTGTCAACACCTGTCCGCTCAGTACCAAGGCCGCAATTCACGCCTCCTTCTACTTCCCTCCCAGCACCTCAACAACCAACTAAAGATTCGATTGATCCAATGAAGCAGTGGGAGAAAGCAAGGGATATAGGCAGCTTTGGGGGCGGCAATTCACTCCCATCGTCCCCGGTGAAGGAGAAAAATCAGGTGCAACTGGCAAGCAACGCACCGCTGCCAATTAACCATGTTGAAGAAGCACGGGTACTTTCAGGCGTTTCGCACCCCGCACCGCAGCATTCCCTCACTGTCGGTGCCACTGCTGTAGCTAAGTTCGTCACCCCGATCGCCTGGGCAGGATCTTCCAATAGCGGTCAATCGAGGGCGGTACTGCAATTAACCGAAAACCTGGGGGATAAAAACCGTGGTTTGCCAGCGGGAACACAACTTATAGCTCGCATTCAGAGCAATTCCGGCAGCGGATTGGTGACTCTTGCCGTAACCAGCTATATCAAAGACAGTCAAGAGCGTCCCCTGCCTGAAGGGGCATTCTCCGTTTACTCCGAGGATGACACTCCCTTGATTGCTGAACTTCGCCATCTTGATGGAGGAGGCATTGATATCGGAACAGCCTTGCTGTCGGGTGTGAGCAATGCCGCTGGATTGATCAATCGACCCAATACTACCTCGGTGTTTTCAACCTCAGGGACTAATGTTGTTCAGTCTACAGGGGATACCGATATTTTGGCTGGCGTTGTTGAGGGGACTTTAGGGCAGCTTGCCCAGCAATTAGAAGGCCAAGCAGCTCAAAGAAATAACCGACCTGTATCTATCTGGCAAATCCCCGCTGGTACGAAAGTCAAGCTTTTTGTTAATCGAGGTGTTGCGCTATGACTAGACTACCTCCCTTATTCATCGCTGCAGTAAGTGGCCTAACCTTTTGCACATCGCCAGTGAGAGCCGATGCCGTTCTCCCTGTGACTGCCAGACAAGCTCAAGGGTTGGATGGGGCTCCCCTGACGATCAAAGTCTGGTCGGGTTATGGCACCAATATCAGTTTCATCCCGACTGGTGAAACCATCGTGCGAATGTGGATTGACAATCCCAGTGTTGCCACAGTGGATACCGATGGAGCCCTCTGCGAGGGAAGGAGCGCCAATTGCACACCCAGTGGTGCCACTGTCATCCACTTGCGGCGAATACATAATATAACCTTTGATACTTTGCCTGCTTCTTCCGACGGCGGCACTTTACTGACAGTCATAACTTCAGGAGGAGGAGGTCGGAAGCTCTATACCTTCCGCCTTATCCCCGCCCATGGCACGCCCCAATATCATACAGTGGCTGTTCAGACGGGTACTGACCTGCGCTCTCCTATTACTGCACTCCCCGTCCGGGGTACAGGCAGTCTGGAAGATGTGGAGCGTGGTTTACAGGTGGCTGTGCGTGGAGACTTCATGGCTGAAGGGGGAGATTTGTGGGAGAGAGTCCAGAATTTCCTCTCTCTGGCGCGCAGTGGCCTCAACACCATTGAAGCTGCCCGGCAAGCTGGTATCTCTACAAACCTTGTCAATAAGTTATCTGAGTGGGGGGCAGCGCCAGGAAGTGCCCCTACTTTTGTCGATTCTCCAGAGAATTCCAGCCCAGAAAGAAGCTCAAAAGAACCAGCGAGGTTCATCCTAAATTGACCAGTAACTGGGGAAGGTTATGCATTCCCTCCCCAGTCAATACTGCGAAGGATTTGCCCTATTCTCTCTCCCCCAGCCTGCCCAGCTCCCCCCGCCCCCCCCGCACCCCCCCCGAACCCCAATAACACAAAGAAAAAAAAAAAAGGGTAAAAATATAAAAAAAGA
>JBFRWF010000471.1:0-34992 GCA_051439465.1 Xenococcaceae cyanobacterium
TACCGAATGGCAGCAGCGCGGCGCTTGCTCTTGAGGACTACCTGCTCAGTGGAGTCCATTTCTCAAGACCTTGGCTATCTGGATAAGAGTCATTTTCTTCGGCAATTTCGACGGCGACACGGTACAATCCCAAAAGTGTGGAGAAGCGCCTATCGAGAATAATATCGCAACTTATTACTGTATTAGACTAAATGAGTTTTTTCTCGAGAACGTCTGGAGCAGACTTGTTAGGAGACTGGAGTAAGTTGTGCTCGCGGTAGTCGCGCTGAAAGCGCTTGCCATCCGTCCGGAGGTGCTGCGTTTGGGAGTTAGCACCAGTTGTGGATCTAAGGTTGAGCTGTAGAAATTTTATATTAATAGAGAAATCAAATTTTTTCGGAGCAAAAAAAAATCTGCAATTTTTCCGAAAAATTTGCCACTCTGCTCAGGGCTGTAGAGACTTTGTATTGATAGATACATAAATTGTTTTCCAACCTAAAAATATGACAATTTTCCCGAAAAATTAGCGACTGTACTTAGGGTTGTAGAGATTTTATATTGATAGAGAAATCAAATTTTCTCCGTCCCCCCTAAAAAAGACCCCATCTAGTTAATCCCTCTGTTTATACGCGCTATCGCTTGAATAAATCTGTTAGTGATCGCAGTCTCTGCTGAAATATAACATTGTCAAAAGGAGGTAAAAAAATGCAGCTGAAATGGAAAAAGTTAATCGCTAAAATAGTAATTTGGTTAGCGGCTGAGATTTTACTCAACTTAGTAGGGATTGATGATTTTGCTGACTATAGCGAGTTTATTTTTGAAAGGCATGTAATCGGGCTTAGCTGCTGACATTATTTTCCATTTCTATCTGAAATAGATTGTCAAGCATCAAGCTTAAGAATCAGGATCAAGTTAGTGTCTTAAGCTGATTGAGTTTTGTAGAGTCAACCCATAGCAATTACTGATATGCACAACACAGCATCTCACCCTACTAGGATTGCCGTCATCGGCATGGGTTGTTGGTATCCCGGCGCAAGGGATCTCCAACAACTCTGGGAAAACATAGTGGCGAG
The DNA here is from genome assembly GCA_051439465.1 of Xenococcaceae cyanobacterium. GTDB lineage: Bacteria > Cyanobacteriota > Cyanobacteriia > Cyanobacteriales > JBFRWF01 > JBFRWF01. The sequence continues at coordinate 1,053 of JBFRWF010000471.1, forward strand.
GCGACAACAGTTCCGGCGCTCGCCCGAGCAGCGATTGCTCCTTGCCGACTATTACGATCCAGATCCCGCTGCGCCAGACAAGACATACGGAAGCCGCATGGCTGTCATTGACGGTTTCGAGTTTGACTGGGCCAGTAAGCGCATTCCTAAAACAACTATTGAGTCAACGGACATTGTTCACTGGCTGGCACTTGAAGTCGCCTTAAAAGCTTTGGAAGATGCTGGATATAACCGTAAAAGCGTTGCCAATGAACGTTCGGGCGTAGTGCTGGGAAACACGCTGACGGGGGAACAAACGCGGTCTAGCACGATGCGATTGCGCTGGCCCTATGTCCGACGGGCTTTGGGTGCAGCAGCCAAGGTCAAGGGTTTGTCGCCACCAACTGTGGAAGCACTTTTAGAAACTATGGAGGAGTTCTACAAGTCGGCGTTCTCGCCGATTACAGAAGATACGCTGGCTGGCGGTCTTTCCAACACCATTGCTGGCAGAATTTGTAACTTTCTCAACTTTCACGGCGGCGGATACACAGTGGACGGTGCTTGTTCTTCCTCACTAATCGCAGTTGCCACCGCTTGCACGCAGCTAGCCAACGGCGATCTCGATCTGGCATTGGCGGGGGGTGTGGATGTCAGTCTGGACACCTTTGAACTAATCGGATTTGCCAAGGCGGGTGCCCTGACTAGTCAAGACATGACAGTCTACGATCGCCGAGCTAGTGGCTTTCTTCCCGGAGAGGGTTGTGGCTTTGCTGTCTTGAAGCGTTTGTCGGATGCGCGAGCAGATGGCGACTATGTGTATGCGGTTCTCAACGGTTGGGGAATATCATCTGACGGCAAGGGCGGAATAACAGCGCCCTCCCGGTCAGGTCAAGCTAAGGCACTGCGCCGCGCCTATGACCGAGCCGGTTACAGTCCCCATGAGATTGATTTCGTTGAAGGGCATGGTACGGGCACGCCTGTAGGCGATCGCGCAGAACTAGAAGGCATCGCACTGGCCATGGGTTCTGACGGTGAGGTAACTCCTCGCTCCTGCGGCGTCACCTCCTTCAAATCAGTGGTTGGGCATACCAAAGCAGCAGCGGGCATTGGCGGCTTGATCAAGGCTGTCATGGCTGTCAACCAAAGGATTCTGGCACCAACTGCTGGCTGCAAAGACCCCAATCCAGTGTTTGATACTTCCGCCCAGTGTCTTTATCCAATCCTTCAAGGAGAAATCCGAAAATCTACTGATAGGCTTCTGGCTGGGATTTCTGCTATGGGATTTGGTGGCATCAACTGCCACGTCACCATTGAGTCTGGGGATGCTCCCGCTGCTCACCTCAAGCCGTCCATTGAAGAACGAGCGCTGCTAGTTTCCAACCAAGATACAGAACTATTTGTCCTGAGTGCAGCATCTATTCAAGGGCTGCTCTCTCGTACAAGGGCAGTGATGAGCCTAGGGGTAGGAATAAGCGTGGCTGAACTTCTTGACTTGGCGGCACAACTTGCCAGAGAACTGGAATCTCAACTGCCGATTCGGGCTGCTGTTATGGCTGGCAAGCCAGAGGAGCTAGTTGAACGTCTCCAGATCCTTGAGCAGATGCTCAATGACACACCCCCAACCGAAGGAGAGGTGTTGGTTTCTCCCGGGCAAGAAATTTGGCTCTCCAACACAGTTAAGCGCAGCCGAGTTGCTTTTCTATTCCCTGGCCAGGGGTCTCAAAATTTAAACATGGCTCGCACCCTTGTAGAGCGTTATTCCTGGGCACGGGAACTTGTGAACCAAGCTGACAACTGGCTTCGCGAATTGGGAGTTGAGCCAGTCAGCGAATTCATCTATCGTCCGCTAGATCGCGCTGCCAATGGGGAACAGGTACAAGAATGGTCGAAACTGCTAGCTCATACCGAAGTAGCTCAGCCAGCCATCTGCCTTGCTTCTCTGCTGTGTCAGCGCTACCTCGAGACCCTTGGAGTCCAGCCAGTTGCCGTAGGGGGTCACAGTCTCGGCGAACTAACCGCTTTTCAGGCGGCGGGAGCATTTGACGAAAAAGCGCTGCTTTGTCTGGCTGCGGTTCGAGGGCAGGCCATGTCTACTTCCTCTGACAATGCAGGAACTATGGCTAGTCTAAGCTGCTCCCAGGAAACGGCTGAAAAACTCTTGCAACAAGTCAATGGCTATGTGGTGGTGGCGAATATCAATAGTCCGATGCAAACTGTGATATCTGGGGAGGGTTCGAGTATTGAACAGGTAATCAAACTGGCGACAGCCGAGAACATCCAGACTCGCCAGCTTCCAGTTTCCAATGCCTTTCACTCCCAGATGGTCTCCACGGCTGCTGAACACCTGCGTACAGAGGCTCCGATTCCAGAGAAACTCACTCAAATGTCTGTGCAGCTATTCTCCAGTGTCAGCGGACAGGCTCTTCGCCCCGGACTCAATCTGCACGAACACTTTGCCAATCAGGTGATTTCACAAGTAGATTTTGTCTCGCAGGTGAAAGCGATCGCACCAGAATGCGATCTGATGTTAGAAGTAGGTCCGGGAAGGGTGCTTTCTGGTTTGGCGAACGCCATCACTGAGCCAAATGGTCCCCTATGTTTTCCCCTTGAATCAAAGCCTGGCCGCGATGGAGATCTAAATATCTTTTTGGGCAGCTTTTTTGTCCATGGGGGTGAAGTCAATTGGGAAGCGCTTTACGAGAACCGTCTTGTACGACCCTTTATTCAGGCATCACAACGCATTTTCATCGAGAATCCTTGTGAATGTACCTTCCCAGTGTCCGCAGTAGTTTCTGAGGATTTGCTTGAGATAGGGCAGGGGACTAACTCGGGAAATCAATCAGATCGGGGATTGCACCCTGTGGACGCTGTGCGAACAGAAGAGGAATTAGAAGATATGTTATCCAACTACTTTGCCCAGCGCGGCTCGTTTTTAGCTGAGTTGATTCGAGCTGATCTGGGAACCTTGCCAGTCCTGTCAACTACCAAGGGAGAAAATCGTGAATAATTCAAACAATCCATCAAATAATCTACCGAACGAAGAACTGGTAAAGTTTCTGTCTAATTACTTTTCCCAGCGCGGCTCATTTTTGGCTCAAGTGATCCGAGCTGACTTTCAAACCTTACCGCGTTTGACTAACCACAATGGTGCAGCTACCTACAAGGGCAATGGGAATACTCAAGAGCGCCATAATGACACAGCGACTTACAAGGGCAATAGTAGTGTTAAAGCTTACCATCATGGCGCAGCTACCTACAAAGGCAATGGCAATAGTAGCAATGATAATAGTATAGCTCCCTATCATGGCGCAGCTACCTACAAGGGCAACGGCAATAGCCAAACTCACTATAATGGCATAGCCACAACTCAAACCATTCAGCCTTCCACTGTTCCTAACCCAGTCGCACAAAAGCAGAAAGAAACGCCCCAAGTCATTCTCCAGCAGACCGCAGACGTTGAGGCAATTTTAGTAGACTTGGTAGTTCAGCAAACTGGGTATCCCCAAGAAAGCATCACCCTGGAAGCACGACTACTCGACGATCTCAATTTGGATTCCATCAAGGCTGGGGAACTGGTCGCTGCTGCCGCCTCCAAATGTGGTGTAGCGGGTAATATTGACCCCTCTTCTCTGGCGAACGCCACCTTAAAAGAAATTGCTGCAGAGATTCGCTCTGCCATGTCTGCTGAGGAAGAGGCTAACAATGATTACAATACCATAGCAGTTTCTCCCCAAGCCCCAGAAGCCCTAAAGGAATCAGTTAACATATCCGAGCTACTATTGGCGTTAATCGAAGAGCGTACTGGTTTTCCTCAAAAAACCCTGTCTCTGGATCTCCGCCTGCTGGATGATTTAAACCTCGATTCTATCAAGGCAGCGGACTTAGTTGCTACTGCGGCCAAGCAGGTGGGTGTAGGAGGTCAGCTAGATCCTTCTACTCTGGCTAATGCGACCTTAGCTGATGTGGTAGCAGCTCTTCAAGAAGTTCAGCCAGAGGTTAAGAAACCTTCTGACCCGATTTCAACTTCCAAAAAGAGTCTCAAAGCTTCCAGTGCCAAACCCAAAGAAACCTCAAAATGGGTGCGTAACTTTGCGATTGAGTATGTAGCTCAAGATGCTCCACAGCGGGAGAAAGAGGATTGGTCTAAGGCTAAGGTTTTAATTGTCTCCGATACAGTTGACAGCCCAGTAGCCAAAGCTTTGGGCGAGCAACTCCTCTTCTTAGGAGCGCAGGTGGAGACAGTTACTTACCAGCAAGTATCGGCTTCTAACAGCCTCTTGAAAGCCAGTTTCTCCCATTATCTTGCCCTACTGCCCCAGACTTCCGACCAGGAGCAGGAATCTCTACCTCTGGCTCAGATGGTGGCACGGCTTCAGAGTATTGCGATTCTTTCGGGCACATCTAACCATTGCCTCGCTTATGTGCAGTTTGGTGGCGGTCGCTTTGGCAGTGGTTCTCATACCATGAACCCAGAGGTTTGTTGTGCTGCAGCGTTTGCCCGGAGCGTACACCTTGAGCGCCCAGACTTAAGGGTGCGGGTGGTAGACCTTGCCCAGGAGATTGAACCCAACCGCACTGCTGAGTTAGTCATCAGCGAGCTATCAGGAACAGAAGCCATCGCCACCGTTGGCTACGATGCCGATTTGGTGCGCCTAGTCCCTCAATCTCGCCTACAACAGCCCGCTAACTACACCAAGCGATCGCTCTCCTGGTCAGAGGAGGATGTCATCCTGGTCACAGGAGGTGCCAAGGGCATTACTGCTGAGTGCGCCCTGGCTTTTGCCCAGTCCACTGGTGCAAAAATGGTCTTGGTCGGTCGCTCCCCTGCTCCCGCCCCAGATAACCGGAAGAGTGAGGTAGCGCAAACCCTAGAGCGTTTCCAAGCCAAGGGACTGACCTGTCGCTACTACTCCTGCGACATTGCCAACGCCGATGCAGTGGCCGAGCTAGTCAAGACAGTTACTAGGGAGGAGGGAGCAATTACAGGGGTTGTACATGGCGCTGGTCTCAACACGCCCCGTCGGTTAGAACAAGTAAGCCTTGAGGCAGCTGTTGCAGAAGTGTCACCGAAGCTCCTCGGTGCTTGCAATCTCTTACAAGCTTTAGCCGAAGCTCCCCCACGGCTCTTTGTAGCCTTTAGCTCCATTATCGGTGTTACCGGAATGCCCGGAAACGCCTGGTATGCATTTGCCAACGAATCCCTAGCGATTATGCTCCGCCGCTTCGAGAGCGACCATCCAGAAACCAAAGTCCTCTCCCTCGCATATAGCGTCTGGGGTGAAGTTGGCATGGGTGCCCGCATGGGAAGTGTGAAAAATCTAGAGCGCATCGGTATTGGCGCTATTTCTACCGAGGAAGGTGTCGGTCGCTTCCTCAAGCTCTTTGAGTGCGACCCTGGGGTGAAACAGGTGGTAATCGCCGCCTGTTTAGGAGGACTCGATACCTGGTCTCCCGAGACCTCCATCCGACCTCCTGTCCGCTTCCTGGAAGATATCCGCAGCTACGAGCCTAATGTCGAAGTGGTCTCGCGGGTTCACCTCAGCTTGGAAGATGACCTGTATCTGCGGGATCACCTTTATCGCGGCTCCTACCTCTTCCCCACTGTCTTCGGTCTAGAAGCAATGGCTCAAGCTGTAGCCTATGCCACAGGTCGGAAATCACTTCCAGCAGTTCGGATTGAAGATATCCGCTTAGAACGTCCCATTGTCGTCTCTCCCGAACAGGGGGTCGATATTGAAATTCGGGTAGAAGTGCTGGAGAAAGAAGTCGGTAGCAGCCCGTGTAAAGTACGTGCTGGCATCGGCACTGAGCAAACGGGCTTTGCCATCGCTCACTTCTCGGCTATTTTTGTGCTGGATATAGAGAACGCGCCGCCGTTAGAGCAGCCAATCCAGCTTCCTGCAGCCCCCCTGCGCCTCGGGCCCCAGAAGGATCTCTATGGCGGCATCCTGTTCCAAGGGTCCCTCTTCCAGCGCATTCAGCAGATTTACAGCCTCGATTGCGACACCAACTGGACCGGCAAATGCGTCTTTAGCACCCTGAGAAAGGATACTTCCATCACAGGTCAAGATGGCTTTTCTCCCGCCAAATCCATGCCCCTTATTCTGGGCGACCCCTTCGGGCGCGACTCCCTGCTACAGTCGGTGCAGTTGGTGATTCCACAAGACATCTGTCTGCCAGTGCGGATTGACAGCATTGAACTGTATCAACCTAACCACAGCTTCTCCGGTAACCGCACTGCCGTAGCCCTGCTGGAAGGTCGAAAGGACAAAGAGTATCGCAGTAGTGTCTTCACCGTTGATGAGACTGGCCGCATCCTTGAAAAGCTCAACGGCTATCAGCTGCGGATTCTAGAGCACCATGATGACAACCCTACCGCTCAGGAATTAGCCCAGATGGGTTACCAGGATGAAGCTATCCTGCGGGAGGCGTTGATGCCCCTGGCAACCTCGCTTCAGGTAAAGGTGCCTGAATTCTCGCTCCAGACTTTGCCAGGACTCCAACATATGTCGAAAGCACAACGGCATCAGCGAGAACTGCCCATTCTACAGCAGATGGCCAGTCAAGTCCTGAACCACGAGGGTGAGTCCCTGCAGTTCCACTGGAGTGATTCGGGCAAACCTATCTTGTCTGTTGCAGGAACGGAGCAGCTAAATGTGTCCCTCTCCCATACCGATGAGCTCCTGCTCTGTGTGGTGGGTCGAAATTCCCAGGGATGCGATCTAGAGACCATTACTCCGCGCACCTACAGCGAGTGGACAGCGCTGTTGGGGGCTCACCGAACCTCGCTCCTCGCTCAGTTACAAGAGGGCAATGATTCCCTCGATCTGGCTGGAACGCGCATTTGGGCCGCAGTTGAAGCGCTGCGCAAGGCAACTGGCTCCCAGGGATCGATTGGTCTGACGGTGACCCAGCGGCAGGGAAGTGGAGTAATTTTTGGCGGTGGCGAGGAGTCGCGATCGCTCCACATACTGACCTTGCCAGTCACTTTCCCCAAAGGCATACAGCGCTTAGTAGCGATGGTGGTCGAAAAGCTGACCGCAGCCCCACCTGTGGCGGAAGCACCCGATCAAGCCAGAATATCTGGCACAACTTCAGAGAGCTTATTTACTCCCACCGGTGACTCCAAACCAATACAAGAAATGCTTTCCCATCTGAGCGTCGAAGCGATGCCCAACAACGGTCCTCAAGGTCAGAAGGTCTTTGAACACTACTTCCCCCTCACTTTCCGGGAAGATGCCAACCTCAACCGCAGCGTCTATTTCTCCAACTACGCCAAGTGGATGGGAAAAATTCGGGAGCTGTCCATGTCTTCCGTCTTCCGCGAACTGGCGGAGCAGTTTGCTACTGGCGAGTGGGGCATGGTCACCAACCACTCTCAAACCCGCATCCTGGGTGAAGCCAAACTCAATGACCTGATTAAGGCGCGCCTGTGGCTGGGGCAGGTGACAGGACCAGCTAACTCCACCCTGGATTTGCATTACGACTGGTGTCGGGTACTGCCCGATGGAGGGTTGGAGCGGGTAGCCCTCAGCGAAATGCGGGTAACCTGGGTGAAGATTCTCGACCACGGCATTGTGGAGGCGCAGCCCTTCCCGCAATACTTCCAGCGGTTTGCAGACAATATGGTGCCCCAGTTTGAGGCTCCCAATGTGCCTGCTATTCTGCCAGAGCCGCTGGCGAATATCGACCTGGGGCCGGAACTGTATCGCGCACCTACAGGTCCCATCGTCAGACCGCTGCTGGGGGAACAGACCTTTGAAACCACCCTGGAAGATGCCAATTTAGTCGGGAATGTGTATTTCTCGAACTATTACATGTGGCAGGGGCGCATCCGCGATCGCGCTATCTACGAGATGTACCCCGAAAGCTTCCGGGGAACGGGAACCCAAGGGCAGCTTCGCTGTCTGCGCACGCGGGTCAATCACCTGCGGGAAGCCATGCCCTTCGATCCGATCTACGTCAGGATGTCGCTGCGGACTCTCTATGAAAGGGGTATCAACCTGTTCTTTGAATACTTCCGGGTAACTCCTGACGGACAGCGCTACAAGCTGGCCACAGGGGAGCAGGATGCGGTCTGGTTGGTGGAGGACGAGGTTGGTCAGTCAGTGGCTGTTCCCCTGCCCCCGCCAGTGCGGCAGGAGCTGCTCAGGGCGATCGCCGCTGCTTCGCCCCAAGCAACCTCCATTAGCCTCAATGGCAAGCCTTTGACGGCTGCTGCAGTTTGATGACACCTAATTCAGATTTTAAGGAGATCGACGTAATGATATCGACATGGGGATTTATGCGCCGATTTGTATTCGGACTTTCCCTCGAGAAGCTGGACATCCTGTGGTCCTCGTTTCCGGGCGGGGAAACAGATGCCAGGCAGCGCCTGAGGCAGATTAGCTACACCTTCGTACATGGGTACAACACCACCCTTGAAATGGGGCTCTCCCCCGTCTTGGTGAGTACACTGCACGCTGTCGATCCCGAGCTACGCGGATTTGCTTTTGAAGGCGTTGGTATGGGACTGGCCCTGCTTGATTACCTCACCCCCTGGAATCAGTACCGACTACAGGAGTTCATTAAAGGGGCTGGGGCAAATTACTCCGAGCTGTTGCATGTGGGGGCCGGATTTGCGATCGCCGTCCTGGGGCGAGACATCGAATCCTCCCTAGCCAAGATGAATCCCATGCAGCGCTGGTTCGCCATTGACGGCTTGGGTTTCTACTACGGCATGTTCCATTGGCAGCGCTCGGTTCGGAAACAACTCGTACCCAAGCGGCTCACTGGCTATGCCCGGCGTGCCTTCGATCAGGGTCTGGGGAGGTGCATCTGGTTTGGGCTGAGTGGGGATGTCAAGTCCATCTCACAGACACTGGCCACTTTCTCCACCTCACGGCAGCCCGATCTCTGGAGCGGCATCGGGTTGGCTTGCACCTATGCAGGTGGTTTGGGAGCTGAGGAGATGGCAAAGGTCAAGGCTGCTGCTGGCTCCTACCAGCCCCACCTAGCCCAGGGAGCTGCCATCGCTGCTCAGTGCCGCTCAACAGCAGGCAATGTTTCTGAACACACTGCCCTAGCTTGTTCAGTTCTGTGTGGCATGTCATTTGAGGCGGTGACAGAACTCACCCATACCTCCATGGCGGATCTGCCTATATCTGCTCAGGAGTCCACCCAGGAGCCAGAACCCAGTTATGAAATCTGGCGCCAGCGCACCCAGTCCCACTGGGCTACAGTCGCTGTTCCTAGCTAAATGCTGTACCCATTACCATTCTTTGAGCCAAACAACGGAGGATTTGTTAATGAACGCAACTCAACAGCTGGTTTACGACGTCGTGATTATGGGTGCCGGCTTTGCTGGCAACTGCCAAGCCCGTCACCTGCTACTCAATGTTCCAGGAATTAAGGTCGCCATCGTCGATCCTCGCTCCCCAGAGCGGTCAACTCGAGATCTTAAGGTGGGCGAGTCTACCGTTGAGATCAGTGCAATGTTCTTGTACAAGGAACTCGGTCTGTATGAATATCTCATCGAAAACCATGCACCCAAATATGGTCTCAACTTCCACTGGCCTAAGGATGCCTCTATGACCGAAACCACCAATGACTACTTCCATATCTGGACCAATCGCAACCCACCACTAGCGAGTTTCCAGATTAACCGGGCCAAGTTCGAGCAAGATGTGCTCAAGATGAACCTGGATATGGGGGGAACTTTCTACAATGGTCGCGTGGTAGATATAGATCTCACCCCCAAGGACGAGCTCAAGACTGTCAAGGTCAAGCTTGATGGCGAACATGTAGAACTGCGGGCGAAGCACGTAGTCGATGCTGCTGGACGGAAGTTCCTAATCGGCAAGAAAACCGACAACTTGATCTTCGATCCCGAAAAGCTCTATGGGCTCAACACTGGCTCAGCTTGGCTGCGGGTGAAGGACGTTAACCGAGATCTGTTCCACACTGGCTACGATCCTCTCAATGGGGGTGCGAGCCACTACTACGGAACCAATCACTGGTTTGGGCATGGCCACTGGCTCTGGATGATCCCGATTGAAACCAATTCCCGGGAGCTCTCCATCGGCATTGTGCATCACCACAACGTGATCGAGGCTAAGGAGATAAGTACGAAGGAAAAATTCCTAGAGTTTCTCAAAGCCAATCACACCGTACTCTACAAAATGATTGCCAGTGGCGAAATAGTGGACTTCAACTACTTGCCACGGTTGGTCCACGGCAGCAAAACAATGCTGTCTGAGGACAACTGGTATGTCATTGGCGATGCCGCCAATATGTACGATCCCTTCTACTCGCCAGGCATGGTGTTGACCGCCGTCAACATCGAAGGGGTCACCGAAGTGGTACGGGCTAAGCTAGCTGGCGAACCTGATGCCCAGAAGAAGCAGGAGTATTACAACCAGTTCAATATCGAATACGCCCGCGCCTATAACCAGGTCTACCAAGCTCACGACAAGCATTTGGGCGATGCCAGCATCATGAGTTGGCGCATTTACATGGAGAACATGTTCTGGTTTGGGATTCTTATTCCCATGTATGTGGGCAAATGGCACCTGGACTTTGAGTTCATCTCACAGTTCCTGAAAATATCCCAGTGGCTGTTCTTTGGCCGCAATGCTCTGTTTCCTGACTTTTACGAGCAGTTCACCCAGCTAGTTGAGCAGGGCAAAAACATCGGCATGATGGACTACGTGCGAGCCGATCAGCTGTTTTGGGGCTACGTTCCCACCAAGCACTTCGACCACTTTATGGAAAATACCAAGTTCGAGCCGCGTCGCTGCAATGTCTATGCTGGCATGAAGGCTACTTTCTTCTTTGCCGCTTTTGTGTACGCCAAGCTGCGGCTGAAAGGGTTTGGTTTGTTGGGACTTCTGGCACCTCGTCGTCTGGCGCGGGTGGTGCAGTTGTTGGCTTGGTCGGCTTATGTAGCCGTGGGCGAGCAGATTTACCTGTTCAAGACTCGCAAGCAGCCTGACAGCACTGTCATTGAGCAGACAAACCGAGAGTTTAACCAAACCTATCGGTACAAGCCTGAACTGCAGCCCTGGGGGAAGAGCGTAAGCGCCTAACCCCATTTCACTCCCGAAAACAATAGCTTTGGGCCCTGGGATGCGATCGCTATCACTTCATTGTATCCGGGCTCTAGCCCCTGGATGGCAGACTCAAATGGGTAGATGGGAAGCTGAATAGGTCTTAGCACTGGACTGATGCCTTTACCTCAGACAGCCTGCCTCCATTCCCCCCTCATACCATTTTGGATTTTGGATTGCTCACTTAACTTATTGATTGACAAAGGAGTAGCTCATGGTTGGAAGAGATACCTACGACGTCGCCATTTTAGGGACGGGCATCGGCGGCACCATGCTGTCAGCCATTTTGGCTCGCAATGGCTTGCGGGTTGTTATGCTTGATGGAAGCACCCACCCCAAGTTTGCCATCGGCGAGTCAACTACCCCCGATACCAGTATCCGGATGAAGTTGATGGCACGTCGCTTTGGGGTGCCAGAGATTGCCAATCTGGCCAACTTCTACAAGCTGCGGGATAAAGTTAGCAGCGGCAGCGGCGTGAAGCGAGGCTTCAGCTTTTTGTACCATCACGAAGGCCTTCAGCAGCAGCCCACTGAATCGCAGCAGCTTCCCACGCTGACGGCTCCCTTCGGACCAGACTGTCACTTGTTCCGCCAGGATACCGACGCCTATATGATGACGGTGGCAATGCAGTATGGCGCAGCAGTACACCAGAATACGCGCATTGCCGAGATTGAGTTTTCGGATACGGGGGTGCAGTTGCGCAGCGATAAGGGTAAGGAGTTTAAGGCTCGGTATTTGGTAGATGCCACTGGCATGCGCTCGATTCTAGCACGGAAATTCGACCTGCGGGAAAAGCCATCTCGCTACCAGACCAATACCCGCACCCTGTTCACCCACATGGTGAATGTGAAGCCTTATGACCAGATTTCATCGGCGAAATCTGCCCACAAACTGCCCTATCCTTTTGCTCAAACCACTTTGCATCACGTGTTTGAAGGGGGGTGGTTCTGGGTCATTCCCTTTGACAATCACCCCAATACCACCAACTCCCTTTGCAGCGTGGGTCTAACCCTGAACCGCGATATTCATCCCAAAGGCGATCTGTCACCGGAGGAGGAGTTTGCTCAATTTGTGCAGCGCTTCCCGTCGGTAGCCAAGCAGTTTGAGGACGCCAAGGCGGTGCGTCCCTGGATTGCCAGCGATCGCATCCAGTGGTCCTCCACCCAGATGGTGGGCGATCGCTGGGCACTGCTGCCTAGCTCCGCTTGCTTTATCGACCCCCTGTTTGCTGGAGGCCTGTCGATTACCTGTGCGGGGATTGCCAAGCTGAGCGATTTGCTGCTGGAGGCTTGTGCCAGCGATCTCTTCTTTCGGGAAAAGTTCAGCAGCTATGAAGAGTCCGTAACATTTAGCATGAACCACCACGACCAGTTGGTGTCTTCGGGCTACTTTGCCTTTTCTCAAGGGTTTGAACTGTGGAATGCCTGGTTCCGAGTTTGGTGTCTGGGCAACATTATTTCGGCCACTGGTCAAATTCGCCTGTATTGTAAATATCTGGCAACCAAAGACCCCGAATATCTCAAAGCTGCAGATCTGGCTCCCTACAGTGGAGCGTTAGCCAGCAGCCTAAATGAAAATAAGGCAATCTTTGATGCTGCTGTGGCGGAACTAGATGCAGTCCGCAACCAACAGCAATCTGCGACAGAAGCCTCCCACAAGATCTTGACCCTGCTGGGGCAGTCTGATATTGCGCCTAAGTATCTCCAGCTTGATAACCCTGAAAGACGCTATCCCTCTACTTTTACCCTGCTTTCTTCCGCCCGGCTTGTGATGTGGTTTAAGTTCATCGGACCGAAGCAACTCCGGCGTTACTACTGCGATTACAGTCTGCTTATTGTGGCAATTGAAGCCTTGAAGTACCTGTTGGGGAATACGATTCAGTCACTGCAACGCGCTTTTTCTCTCCCTCGCGATCTGTTCGCAGCTTGGAATAATGACTGGAAACTTAATCCTACGACCGTGACTGGTGGCAGCCTAGCCACCACAGCCATTACCCGCGACTACCCCAGTAGCACTTCTCCCAAATCCACAGCAGCAGTCACCAAAGAACTGAGTTATCAGTAAAACAGTGCCAAACTTCTTGGCAGAACGGTGTTAGCAACCTTAGCTCTAACACCTTCTCTGCCTTCACTATCCCTAATCGCACCTACCGGGAGTATCTATGGTTCATAGAAGCTTGCGACAGTTGAAAAGCAACCGTACTGTGAATGCAAGCCGCACCTTTATCCAATCGGTACATGCCTGTACTAAAGCTGCTTTGGAACAGCGTTTTATTATGATTAGTCTCCTAGTTGCGAGCTTTGTTTGGACAAGCTGGTTAACCGCGCTCGGACCAGTCCAGGCATTCACAAACCTGGTACAGTACTGGCAAATGACAGCTACTATGATTTTTGGCTCCATAGTAGCGGGCGGCACTAGTATGGGGGGGGGAGCCGTCGCCTTTCCTGTCTTTACCAAGGTACTGCAAATACCTCCACAGGAGGCTAAGATTTTTTCCCTGGCAATTCAAAGCATTGGCATGACCGCCGCCTCCATCGTAATTGTGGCGATGGGCATCAAAATTGAGTGGCGCTTTATTCGCTGGGTCAGTTTGGGCGGGATCCCCGGAATGGTGCTGGGTTCCTATGTTTTGTTCCCCATGCTGTCCTCCGATGTCATCAAAATTTCTTTCACCATGATGGTCGGTAGCTTTGCCGTTGTCTTGCTGAGCTTAAATCGCCGCACCCGATCGCGCAACCTTGTCATCCCGAGGTGGAGTAACCGCGAACGTCTCATTTCTCTGGTAGTGGGCGTTTTTGGCGGCACAATTAGTGGACTTGTGGGAAGCGGCATGGATGTTTTAGTCTTCTCCGTCATGGTGCTCCTCTTTGGTATTTGTGAAAAAGTCGGTACGCCTACCTCGGTGATTCTGATGGCGATCAATGCCGTCATCGGCTTTATGGTGCATCTATTCATCATCGGCGACTTTACGCCACCCATAACCAACTACTGGCTTGCCGCAGTACCCGTCGTGGTAGTGGGAGCACCCCTGGGGGCAATTCTCTGTAATTTATTAACGCGCAAAACCATTATCACAATTCTGCTGGGCCTGATTTCAATTGAACTGATCGCCTCTTTTGTGTTAATTCCACTTACAAAGCCTGTGCTTTATGCCTGTCTTCTCTCTTTTGCCCTATTTTTGAGCGCCTATTACTGGATGTATCGCTCTAGTGCAGCGTGGCGAAAATATTCCCAACCGGACACACTTTTCCGTCACAAAAAGGACATCTAAGCACCCGGTTGTCGCCTAGTGGTCTGTCATACCAAATCCAGGTTAACTACCCCTTTTTTGACGGAAGTAGGGAACAGGGAACAGGGAACAGGGAACAGGGAACAGGGAACGGAGAGGGGGGAGCAGGGAAAGAAAAAGACTGAAACTAAAAAGGGGATCGTAGAAGCGGATTTGGTATAAGAAAAGTCGGCAGTTTTTGATTCCTGGTATTAACGTTATTAGAAATTAGGTATGCAGCAGCACTCAGAAGCCATGAACAACAACAAACTAATCCAGGAAACTTCCAAAATCGACTCTAAGCCCGAAGAATCGAGTGCTGCTGCGGCGCAGACTTCCCTAACTCAGTCCTGGTCGCCGACTTCAGGCAACCACAAGGGGTTGCGCTCCTCAGCAGTAGGCTGGAAGGGGGTGGCGACGAGCGCAGTGCTGTTGCTAGTAGGACTGGGTGCAGGGCTAGGGATAGGGCTGACCACGCGCTCGCCCAACAGCAGTCCGGAGGTGGCAGTGACTTCTAGCGCAAAAGTTATGCCCGTGAGAACCCTGCGGCTAGAGCCGGTGAAGTCCTATCAGGTGAAGCGTACCTACACGGGGGAAGTAGTGGCTCCGCGGGCAAGTGAGCTGGGTTTTGAGCGAGGCGGCAAGCTGATTAAGCTGAGAGTGGACGATGGTGATCGCGTCACAGCAGGGATGCCGTTGGCTCAGCTCGACACCAGAAACCTCGCTGCGCAGCGCCAGGCAATTGTCGCGCAACGAGCTCAGGCTGTAGCCCGCTTAGAAGAGCTGCGAGCAGGTCCTAGGGTCGAGCAAATCGCCGCCGCTAGAGCAGCAGTGCGGGATTTGGAAGAGCAGCTAGCGCTGTCGGAAGCGCAGCGAGCGCGGCGAGAATTTCTCCTGAGAGAAGGAGCCATTTCACGAGAGCAGCTGGATCAGTTTACTTTTAATACAGGAGCTCTCAAAGCCCGTCTGGATGCTGCCCAAAGTAATTTAGACGAGCTGCTGGCGGGAACGCGGAAGGAGCAGATAGCTGCGCAATCGGCTCTGGTGAAGCAGCTGGATGCTAGTTTAGCGGATATTAATGTCAGCTTGGAAAAAAGCGTGCTGCGAGCTCCGTTTGCTGGAGAAATCGCGGTGCGACGGGTAGATGAAGGCGCGGTGGTGGAAGCCGGACAGCCTGTGCTGCGCCTGGTGGAAAACACCACTTTGGAGGTACGGGTTGGAGTTCCCGCTGATACCATTGCCCAACTAAAGCTAGGTAGAAGGCAAACTGTGAAGATTGCCGAGCAACCCTATCAGGCACAGGTAAGCGCGGTGCTGCCCGAAGTTGACCCAGTAACCCGTACCCGAACCGTGGTCTTAAGGCTCTCAGCCAGCTCCGTTGCGGTAGCCCCTGGCGAGGTAGCGCGGCTGCAATTAATAACCAATTCCATCGCAACTACAGGTTATTGGCTGCCCATTACTGCTTTAGTCAGAGGCGATCGCGGTCTGTGGTCTTGCTATGTGCTCGCCCCCACCGACGCTGCCACATCCGCTGCCGATGCCTATCAAATTGAACGCCGCGATGTGGAGATTCTACATACTGAGAGCGATCGCGTCTTGGTGCGAGGCACCCTACAACCGGGAGAGTCTCTGATTGCCAGCGGCGTCCACCGCATCGTGCCAGGTCAGCTAGTGCGTCCCATCGAGCCCGGTACAGACATATAGCAGTTCTTAGTTGAGTTCAATTCCTGCTCAATTCGTCCCCATTAGAGGTTATAACATGTGGAGTCTGTTCTACCGCAATAAGCAATTATTAATCTTAACGCTCACGATTATTTGGGTATGGGGTCTGTCATCTTTCCTGATACTGCCACGGATGGAAGATCCGGAGCTAACCCAGCGCAACGCGGTGATTACTACGCTGTTTCCTGGGGCGAGTGCTGAGCGGGTTGAGTCGCTGGTGACCGAGAAAATCGAGGAGGAACTGGTTGAAATTGAAGAGATTAAAACCCTAGAATCCACATCCCAACTCGGCGTTTCTATCATCGAGATCGAACTGGAAGATACCGTAACTCGCACCGCCGTCGATGAAATCTGGTCCCGGGTGCGCGATCGCCTTAACGATGCCATCCCCAACCTCCCAGCCGAAGCCCAAGATCCTGAGTTTCGGGATGTGGACATCAAAGCCTACACCTTAATTACTGCCTTGACCTGGGATCTAGAGTCACCCCCCTCCTATGGCATTCTGCGCCGCCTTGCCGAGAGCTTAGCTGACAATCTGCGCCATTTGCCAGGTACTGAGAAAGTGGAACTCTTTGGCGACCCAGAGGAAGAGATTGTTGTAGAAGTTAATCCCGCAGATCTGGCTGCTCTGGGACTGACCGCAGGCGAACTCTCGCAGCAAATCTTCTCCAGTGATGCCAAAGTGCCAGCAGGCCAGCTCCGCAGTACCCAAAACGATCTGCTTATCGAAGTCGACACCGAACTAGACTCTCTAGAGCGCATTGGTCGAATCCCTATTCAAAAAAGCAGCGACGGTCAGTTTACTCGCCTAAGCGATATTGCCCAGGTCAAACGCGGCATTGTTGACCCTCCCTCAGAGGCTGCTCTAGTTAAAGATCGACCTGCTGTAGCTGTAGCTACCCTAATGGATTCCAGGGAAAGGATCGATCTGTGGTCTGAGATAGCCCACCGTGTCCTGTCCGAGTTTGAGCAACAGCTTCCCCGTGGCGTGAGTCTGCAGGTGGTATTTGAACAAAATCCCTACGTCGATGCTCGCCTGAATAGTCTGATCCAGAACCTCCTGTTTGGGGCAGTCTTGGTGGCAGGCGTTACCCTATTCATGATGGGGTGGAGAGCCTCCCTGGTGATGGTGATCGCCCTACCCCTCTCCGTCATGATGGTGTTTGGGGGGATGCGGCTGCTGAATATCCCGCTTCACCAAATGTCCGTCACTGGTCTGATCGTGGCCCTGGGACTGTTAATCGATAACGCGATCATCATAGTTGATGAAGTCCAAAATAACCTCAAAGCCGGACTCCGCCCCTCAGAAGCCATTAACACTAGCGTTCGCCTGCTGGGCGTACCCTTACTAGGGTCAACCCTCACTACCGTTCTGTCCTTTTTGCCTGTTGCTTTAATGCCAGGGGGGCCAGGTGAATTTGTGGGCACCATTGGGGTCAGTGTTATCATGGCACTAATAAGTTCCCTGGTGCTGGCGTTGACCGTCATCCCTGCTCTGGTGGGTCACATCTCCCGCCCGAAGCGAACCTTAAATCCTTCTGCCTGGTGGAATCAGGGAGTCTCGCAACGCCAGTTAACCCAAGCCTATCGCTGGACGCTGGACAAAATCTTCACTCGACCGCTCCTAGGGATACTGCTAGCCTTGGCATTACCCCTCAGCGGCTTTCTCGTCTTTCTCACCCTACCGGTTCAGTTCTTTCCACCTTCCGATCGCGATCAGTTCTACATTGACTTCGAGCTAGCTCCCCAAGCTTCCCTAGTCCAGACACAGCGTAGCGTTGCTCAAGCCAGCGAGATTATCCGACGTCACCCTGAAGTGGTGGATGTAAATTGGTTTATCGGCACCTCTGCCCCCTCCTTCTACTATAATCTGGTGAAAGTCCGCGAAGATGCTGCCAACTACGCACAGGGTCTAGTGCAGCTAAACTCAATGCTCAAAACTAGTCAAGCGATCCAGACCCTGCAAACTGAGTTAGATCGAGCCTTCCCAGATGCTCAGGTTCTAGTTCGCCAGTTAGAGCAAGGCCCCCCCTTTGATGCCCCTGTAGAGCTGCGGCTCTACGGTTCCGACTTCGAGCAACTCCAGCTCTTGGGCGACCAGGTTCGAGCCGAGCTGGCCAAAATCCCTGATGTGGTTCACACCCGCGCCAGCTTGAGCGAGGCATTACCCAAGCTCGCCCTACAGGTAGATGAAGAGAAAACCCAACTGGCTGGATTGAGCAACGCCACCCTCGCCCAACAGCTCAACGCCAGCCTGGAGGGGACTACTGGGGGCTCTATTCTGGAGGCCACAGAGGAACTTCCGGTGCGAGTGCGCCTGTCAAATTTTGAGCGCAGTAGCCTTGACCAGATTACTTCCCTCGATCTGTTGCCCGGTGCTGCTGCGGGCAGTACCCCGCGCAATGCTGTCCCCATCTCAGCCCTAGCTAATGTGGAGCTAGTCCCCGAAACCGCCACCATCAAACGCCGCAATCAAGAGCGAATTAATACTATCCAAGCCTTCATCACCGCTGGCATCTTGCCCGATCGGGTGCTGACAGCATTTAAGCAGCGACTCGGGACCATTGGGTTCAAAGTGCCACCAGGTTACTCTTTTGAGTTTGGGGGCGAAGCGGCTGAACGCGGAGCTGCCATTGGCAACCTTCTCTCCACCGTGGGGGTTCTTGCAGTGCTAATGGTAGCAACCTTAGTGCTGTCTCTCGGCTCCTTCGGTCTGGCTGGGATTATCTTCGTCGTTGCGGTTGCCTCAGCTGGCTTAGCCTTTGGCTCTCTCTGGGTGTTTAACTATCCCTTCGGATTTACAGCCATTATTGGGATGGTTGGCTTGATTGGCGTTGCCATTAATGACTCGATCGTAGTACTCACTGCCCTCTGTCACAATCCTTTAGCTCGCCAGGGAAAGCCCAAGGCAGTGGCTGATGTGGTGGTGCATTCTACACGTCATGTCTTGACAACTACCATTACCACAATGGCTGGCTTTGTGCCTTTGTTGCTGGGTGGTGGCGGTTTTTGGCCTCCACTGGTCATTGTCATTGCAGCAGGGTTAGGTGGGGCAACTCTGCTGGCACTTTACTTTGCACCCTCTGCCTATCTCTTACTCATGCATCGCGACGCGAACACGGCTACGGCAAGCGCTTCCCCTCTTCTTTGAACAGTCAGGAGCATGGTTGGTTTGAGGGGGAGACGGGGAGACCTCACAAGGGTAGGTTTTTAACAAAAGGGTGAGTCAGGATGATCGCACAAACGAAAAAATAAGCTTTTTCTCCCCCTGCTTCCCCTGGTCCCCCTGCTCCCCCTGCTCGTCTCAACCATAAATGTAAAAAACCTACACTTGTAAGGACGGGGAGACGGGGAGACGGGGAGACACCAGAGGAAGGGACAAGGTTCTAAAAGTTCCCCAAACTAACACCAGAAAGTATTACCTTGCCACGAACCATATTGAACCATGCCATAAAGATAAAACCCGGATGAGGTGTTAGGTGTTAGGGTTAGCTGATCCGAAGTTCCCTATTCCCTATTCCCTGTTCCCTGTTCCCTGTTCCCTATTCCCTGTTCCCTAATCCGAAGTTCCCTCTCTCAACCATTTTATAATTAATTTGACCGACCTACTTAGCTATGGAGGAAAAAACTATGTCTCAGTTAACGCAAATTACAGAAACCAGCGAAATTAAAAAGGGACTCAATCGCCTTAGCTTAAATATTTCTGAGTCTGAAATCAATGAAATTCAGATGGGAAAAACTATTTCCCTTGAAGGCAGAGGCTTAAGTGAAATAGGTTCATTATTTATCCTGGCTTCAGCCATTTCTGCTGTGAACTTAGGAAAACCCAAGAAGACTGTTACCTTTCGAGACTTAACAGAAACCGTGAACAAGTCTGCAGATTGTTCTGGACTTCCTATCTATTGTTGGAATTCTGATTCTCTTGGTAAGTGCATTCTTTACTTGACTTTGGTGGATGGTAAGCCGGGAATTAGTGCTCTTTACGAAGTCTAAGAAAGGAGTGAATAAAGGCTCTTCCGTATTTGTCATGCTAAACTAACGTCTGGAAAGAGGAAACAAGGGCTGGAAATGGTAACAGGGATTCTTTTTTTTTGCTCAATGGATAAGAGCAATAATCATGGAATTTTCTTCGGTGCGTCATGAAATAATCAATTCTGTGTCTTTTTTGTCCCATAGACCCACCTTCTTAGATAAGATTAAATGTGTTTCTAATTGATTGATGAAACATGGCGCTATGTTGAAAAATCTCAGATGCTCAGGGGGTGAGCGTCTTCCGTATACCTCAGCAATATTGACTTCCCCCTGTTCCTCTTTCGGGCCCTTGTTCCCTTTTTCAAGCATCAATTTAGCATACTAGGTTCGGTAGAGCCGGAATAAATAGTTGGCTAATGCTGCTAAATTCAAATATCACCTTGTTAAAGTTTTAATTCATCCCCATCAATAGCCTGACTAATGGAGCGACGCTCTAGTATTGGAGCCAGGAGAAAAATTTTCCATAACAGCTGTATAAATTGTTTGAATGTGAAGGGAGGAATAAATGATTGTAGTCATGAAAACAGGCGCTACTGCCCCGGAAATTGAACGATTCAGCCAAGAATTGCGGAGCTGGAACATCACAGCAGAAAAAAACACAGGCAAACACAAAGCTGTGATTGGTTTAGTAGGTGATATGGTCGATATCAATCCTCAAGAAATCCAACAACTAAGCCCTTTTATTGAGCAGGTTATAAAGGTAAATAAGCCCTTTAAACGGGCTAGTCGAGAATTCCGCAATGGAGAGCCGAGTTCGGTGTTTGCAGAAACACCTAATGGATTTGTAGCCTTTGGTCAAAGCTGTCCCATAGTTGCAGTAGCTGGACCCTGCTCAGTAGAAAATGAAGAAATGATTCTTCAGACAGCTCGGCGAGTCAAGGCAGCTGGTGCTAAGTTTTTGCGAGGTGGAGCCTATAAGCCCCGAAGCTATACTTATTCTTCACAAGGACATGTTGAGAGTGCCTTACCCTTGCTGGCGAAAGCTCGTGAGGCTACAAATTTGGGTATTATGACTGAAGTCATGGATACAGCTGAGCTCGAGAAAGTTACCGAGGTCGCTGACATTATCCAAATCAATACCTGCAACATGCAGAATTTCTCTTTGTTGAAGCGAGTAGGGACGATAAATAAGCCTGTTTTGCTAAAGCGAGGCTTTGCCACCACAATTGAAGATTGGCTCATGACGGCTGAGTATATTCTGGCAGCAGGTAACCCGAATGTGATTCTATGCGAGGGGGGAATTCGCACCTTTGATCGGCAGTATACACGGAATACCCTCGATCTTGCAGCCGTTCCCGTCCTGCGTACCCTCACGCACTTACCCATTATGATTGACCCCAGCCATGGAACTGGTCGGGCTGAGTACGTGCCAGCAATGGCTATGGCGGCGATCGCTGCTGGGGCAGATTCGGTGATGATTGAGGTTCACCCCAATCCCGCCAAGGCTCTTTCCGATGACCCTCAGTCCCGAATGCCACGAAGATAAGCCGAATGGTAGGGATGGTGAGGAGTGGGAGAGTGGGGGAGTGGGAGAGGGGGAGAGTGGGAGAGAAATATTTCCAATGAGTCGTAAGCCAATTAAAACTCACCAAGACAGCGATAAATCTTTCACCCCCTCACCCCCTCACCCGGTCACCCCCTCATCCGGTAGTCCTGTCAGGGGTTGACCTTAACTTCATGGCATTCCCCTCAGTCCCTCACCTGGGAGCAATATGAGAAGTTAATGCAGGAGATCGCTGTCATTGGTCAAGCTGTTGGTCGTTGGCCTCAAAAATTTCCTATATCAACAGCACCTCGTAATGATTTTTCGTTAGTGCGCACAGGCAATGAGCTATGAAGGGATCACATAAAAATCAAGGAAGTAAGTCGCTGATTATTTACCTTACTTCCCTCTAAATTATGGTCACTATAAATAACTGTTGGGTTCCAAAAGATACCTTAAAATGTCACAATGAGTATTCTTGTAGGAGTATATCTTTTGGATAAGGCGAAGCTGTCGGGAAAACCAGCAAAACTATCTGTAGGGCAAATGGACGATATTCCTGAGGTGTTGCGAGACAAACCAGATACCGGACAACCATTGCGCGATCGGCCAGGGTTAATTCTGGGGGGATTGTTGGGATTAGGAGTGATCGCTGTGCTGACTGGGGCCTTCTTTTCTCATCTAACCCCTCAGTCTCAGGTAGCTTCTTCTCCAACAGTAACGTCCCCAGAACCAACCCCTAGTGTCGAATTTAGCCCGAAACCTACTCCTCAGGAAGCAGATAATCTTCTAGGACATTTACCTTATGAAGAAGCCCCGGAATCAGATTTAAAAGCGGTGACGATAGATAGTCGCATTCACCTGCGAATGGCAGCGGCGGACAAATTTCTCGAAATGCAGGCAGCAGCAAGGGCAAATGGCATTATCCTAACTCCGATTTCCGGTTTTCGCTCGGTTTCAGAACAGGACTACTTATTTTTTAAGATAAAAGAACAGCGGGTACAGGAGACAAGCAAGCGAGCGGAAGTTAGTGCCCCTCCTGGCTATAGTGAGCATCACACGGGCTACGCCATCGATATTGGCGATGGTAGGGCACCGGCAACCAACGTCAGTCCTAGTTTCGAGAAAACTGCTGCCTTTCGCTGGCTGGAGAGGAATGCCCCTCGCTATAGTTTTGAGTTGTCCTTTCCCCGGAATAATCCCCAAGGGATTAGTTATGAACCCTGGCACTGGCGTTTTGTGGGCGATATCCATAGCCTAGAAACCTTTTACAAAGCCAGGAATCTCCAACAACCAATAAAAAAAACCGATGACAAATTATCAGATTGACAGCCGCGAATGGTGGGTGCAGCGCTGGCTTGAGTTACTCGATTCCTACCGTTTCAAGAAGCGCTTGGAAAGAGCACGCATCTATGCCAGAGAGGGCAATGTTCTCAGTATTGAGTTTAAAGGTGCCCAGGTGTTGGCAAAGATTCAAGGGAGTGAAGCAGAGCCATACCAAGTTTCCCTCTCTCTCACTCCTTTTACCGATGAAGACTGGGGTTATGTGATTGAAACCATGTCCCAGAAAGCGATTTTCTCTGCCCAACTGCTAGCTGGGGAAATGCCGCCCAATATTGAAGATGTATTTACTGCCAATGGTTTAACCCTTTTTCCTTTTTCCCTGTCTGAAATCCATTCCCATTGCACCTGCCCAGACAAAGCTAACCCCTGCAAACATATCGGGGCAGTTTACTACCAATTGGGCGATCGCTTTAGTGAAGATCCTTTTGTTTTGTTCCGGCTACGGGGACGCACCAAAGCACAAATCCTCGATACCCTCCGCCAGCTAAGAAGCCGGGATGTAGGGGCGGGTTCACCTGAGGCTCTTTCCAGTAAGGATATCAGCCCTATAAACCTGCCCTCTGAGGAGCAGGAGAGCAGGATAGCACAAGAGCAATCCCAAATCCCAAATCCCAAAACCACCCTAAACATTGAGCAATTCTGGAAATACGACGAACCCCTAGAATCTTCTTTGGTGGTGATTGCTCCTTCCCCAGAAAGCAAAACGGTTCTTGATATTCTCGGAGCGATTCCTCTGGCTTATTCTGATGCCCAGGTATTGAGGAAATATCTCGAGCAGGTTTATCAAACAGCTCCTCAGCAAGCGATGATGTCGGCTTTAAATCGAGAAGAGTGAACATTAAAGTTTAGCTAGCGGCTGCCAAAAACTCTTGATATGCCGTTTCAATCCTCCGAGATTCCGATTCAACATCAGTCTCCAATTTCTTCAAACGCTCTAATTCTACACCTTGATTAATTTCATAGGATTCCTTTTGCTTCACCAGATTATCTAACTCAGCTTGGCGAGCCTGAATGTCATCATTCATCCGCTCCGTCACTTCCCGCTCATAGACATCAAAACATTCTTTAATCGCGTCATGAATCGGTTGCCATTGCTGCTGTGCCACCTGAGGCAAATGTTTCACCAACTCTTTTTTGGTAGCTTTCACCAACTCTTTACGGGCTTGATCCGCTTGCAAAACACCAACCCCCAAACCTAATAATGCGAAACCTATTGGTCCGAGGACAATCCCAGTCAAAGCGGTAATAATGCTACCGACTCCAATTACCGTAATAAAGTTAAGTACGATATTTTTCCAATCGAAGCCAGCACCAGCCAGTGCCACTCCAGCAATATTCCCCCTGGCTAAGGAAAAAAGCCCCGCTGCCCATTTTGCCCAAGCTGGAGAGTTATCTTCAGTGGCGTAGCCAATTACAGGGGGTATCTTTTGCCCAGTTAGCTTTTCAGTAATTTTGTTTGTCACCTTAGCGTAGGAAGCTCCGTAAATCGTCGCACTCCTAGATAGCTGGGAGAAGGCTAAATCCATCTCTTTCTCTGCGGTTAGACTCCACTCTGAGAGCTTATCGTTAACGTATCGTTCAAACCCCTCTCTCAGTGCTGTTTCAAATGCTTCTCGTTTACCCGCAGATAAGAAATCCAGAAAGTTCAAGTTAGGTTGATAGCGTAAGAAATCTGATTCAAAGGTGTTGCCCAAATTAAGAACATAGTTGCGGAAAGAATCAGCAATAGTTTTTGCCTTCTTATCCCGAACTGCTCTAATTTCCTTCTGGAATTGATCGCGAATATCATTCAGTTTCTTAAACTCTGGTTCAACGGAACTAATCCTTTGTTTTAATTCCTTGACATCCTCCTCAAGCAAAGGGATACGGCGTTCAACGGCTTCACGAACATGGCTGTGAGTTTGCCGTCCTAGAGTTCTCGCTTGCCGCAATTCAGAAATTGCCCGTTCCTTGGTTAAAAAGGTATTGAGGGCACCCATAAACTCAGGAAATCCAGTCCCTTCAAGAGAAGCATTTAGATTCTTCATTCGCCGACGCAGAGCAAGCAGAGAGGAAAGTTCAAAGACTCTTTCGCTATAAATGTCATAGCCATCCGCCTGACAATATTCAGCTAGGTTAGCTTTGAAAACTCGCCGCAGTTTCCACTCAGCTTCTTCTAATTCTTCGGGATCATCCGGATCGATCAGGCTTTCCTTAACCTGATCCCAAGCATTAATTAAGAAGAAAACTGTTAATCCTCGACCTTTGATGTAATTTTCCAAATAGCGGCGTTCCCCTAGGGTACAAGGCTGAGATGCTCTCAGGACAAAGAGAATCGCATGGCAATTATTGACATAACTTAGAGATAGCTCATTCCGCGCTTCTGTATCATTTAGCCCCGGACTATCAACAATTTCAATCCCTTTTGCTAGCAGGGCTAAAGGATACTCAACGACGGCATAGTCAACGTTAGGAAAAGCTAACTTCTTGTCTTGTTCTAATTGTTTAGCCTCGGCTGGATCTATAGTGTAGCGACGCTTAAAACTTTTAAAATCAATCTCTTCAGGAGGAGTACCATCATTGAAGTAAACGTTGACTTTCTTTTCTGAGCCAGAGCGTAAAACTGTTAGCAAGGCGGTGCAAGGATTTACATCACTGGGCAATAAGTTTTCCCCAATTAAAACATTGAGTAATGTACTTTTGCCCCGCTTCATATCTCCTAAAACCAGTAGCCGAAAGACCCCCTCGCGTAAGTTTTTACTGGTTCTGTTGAGGTCTTCTATATCTCTGTTTAACTCTAATCGACCGGATTTTTTTTCTCCTTCTAATTCGGCTTGTTCTAGAGTGTCGGCTATTCTAGAAAGATAACTCGCTACCTCAGAACGGACTTGGGCAACTCGCTCTAAATCATTCAGAAAACTTGTCGTTTCTATTTTGGTACTCATCAAAACCTCACGGGTAGTGTGGAAACCCTCGTTTAAAAACGAGGGAGGAACACAACTCGCTACGCTCAAAGTCAAAAGTCACGCATTCAAAAGTCAAAAAGTTCATCTTACTTTTGACTTTTGACTTGATACTTTTGACTTCCCCGTAGGGGCGTGTCCCCGTCAAACAGTTACCAGTTACCAGTTACCAGTTACCAGTTATTAGTTTTCAGGTGTTCGGTAACTGTTCCTGGTACTGGTAACTGAAAAAAGCTGGTAACTGGTCACTGATCACTGGTAACTTGGACTCTGGACATCAGACTAGGAGCCAGCCATCCTTCTGCCAAACTTCTGTTGAGAAATCTGGGTTTTCTGTACCGAGTTTTACGATATCTTCTTGACCTTCTCAATTGTCGTCTGGCTGTTAAAGCCGACCGAATTTGAAAGCCTCGATGAGTCAATTGGGCTGCCCAGATAACCTTGTTGTCTTGAAGGATTGCTAGTCCTGTGGTTTTCGCTCCAGGATCTATTTTCAAACGATGAGATTGTGTTTGGCAGGTTTGAAGCTGCTTGACATGAATGATAATTGTAAACGGATATCTTCTGAAAACCGAAGCCCGTCCGGAACTAAGTAGTCTTCTAGCCCTTGCTGGATGACATGGGGATAGGGGTTTTTTGTTCTGATCGAGAACAAAGACAAACATAAGTTGGTTATCTCCTATTTCTAGGGTGAAGTTCGCTTCGCCAATGTTTTTTGAGCTTGTTCAGTCAACAGCACTTCCTTAACCTTTCTACAGATGTTTAACTGTTGACGACAGAGCTACAAACTAGCGTCGCATTTGTAGGTGTCTTGACTCAAAAAAGCGCAGTCCAAGAAGACTTAGGCTGGTCAGGTATCGTGGTCTGTAAGCTCCCGTTTTTAAACGGGGTTCCCCCGATCTGTGATCGGGGGAAACATCCCACCTAGGTTCCTGACCCTGTCTTATTATATTGTTAAAGGTAAACCCATTACACATCCACCATGATGTGACGTTTACGCCCTTTGACCAGTTTACCTCCATCAAAACCTTTAGATAGTCCATGATGACCTGTTGCCACTGACTGAGTATCGGCGTTAGCGAAGCGTGGGCAGCCACAGCGAGCATCCCTGCCGATGGCTCTACATTTCTCCCTGCTGTGACTCTGACTTCAGCTCTCAAGAAACAATGAATCCGTTGCCATGTACCAGGGCAAACCCATCTAAATTTTCTTGACAAATTGTCGTTTATGTGTTATGAGCCCATCGGTAGCGATCGCCTGCCGAGGACAAGCGATCGCCAGCTCAGGGGTGGTAACAAAAATTAAACAAAATGGCATCCCGTCTCTTGATACGTTTGCGCGAGTTTTTGCTAAACTTGACCCAGAACAATTACAGCAGTCGACTCGTTAGAAAAACTTTATCTTTCTCTAAAAAATTAGAAAATCATATCGGAGCTATTTGGAATTTTATTCACCATTATAATTTGGCGCTGCCGTAGGCACTGCGGAGCAGAACGCACCCTTATTATAATATCACTACTTCTACAGGACTACCAACCAGTTAAGCATGGTCACTAATTAGCACTTAAAAGTATTCTTGCTCAGTAAGTAGATAAGATGAAATTATCAATATGACATATATAAGTTAGCGTATGACAGTTGCCAAGCTAGGGAGACGCTATCAAATCGTCGTTCCCAAGGAGATCCGAGAAACCCTCCATCTCAAACCGGGCGATCGCCTGGATGTCCGCATTGAGGAAGGAAAGGTCGTCATGATTCCCCAACGAGGTCACACCTCTCGCCTGTTCGGAAAGCATCGTGACCTCTGGAAAGATACCGATGCAGTAGCTTACATTCGCAGTGAACGAGAATCATGGCGAGACGAGAAGAATTAGAAGGGGCGAAAATTGGTCTAGATACAGTTGTCTTTATCTATGCCTTGGAAGGAAACCCCCAATTTGGCGATGTAGCCAGAGAAATCTTGGAGACGATTGAGGAAGGAAGATGCAGGGGGTATGCTTGTGACTTAGTTTTAGCCGAACTGATGGTCAAACCCTTACGTCAGGGACAGTCAGAGGTTGCCCAAGAATACGCCCAGGAATTACCCAACTTCCCCAATCTTACCTTCTGTTCCCTGACGTGGGAAATCGTGATTGCCGCAGCCAAGCTCAGAGGAAGCAGCAATCTGGGTTTAGTGGATGCCTTGCATATCGCCACCGCCGTAGCAGCAGGCTGTACCGTGTTTATCACCAATGATACAGTCTTACAACATCCCGACCCTGGTTTAGAAATTTGGATGCTCAGTGAGTTGGGATAGGTATTTGTTAGGAGATTTCGCCTGAAACCTCTTACCCTTGCCAAAACTGGCAGATGAGGGTAAAAACTGGAGTTTAGACGCTTATCTCTACCCCACGACTGCGATCGCTACCCCACGACTGCGATCGCTAACCCACGACTGCGATGTCATAGTCTAAACTCCAGCTGAGAGTTGTAAGCGGTTAATTCTTGTTCCCTATTGGTTTGATTTGGCGACGGCGTTTTTGATGGTTAAGTTTTATGAAAATTTGCGGGGGGAGGCTTCGGTGGCGGTGGCGTTGAATCAGGCGCAGTGTTGGTTGCGGGATATTAGTAAGGGGGAGTTGCAGAGCTGGATAGAGGAGAAGAGGAGAAGGGGTTGGTTTGGATGCGACGTTGAGGAGTCAGTTACGTCGTCGGTTGTTTAAGATGGGAGATGAGGGAAAATCTTTTAATTCGCCGTATTATTGAGGGGCTTTTGGTGCGATTGGTAAGTAGGAAGTAAAGGTGTAAAGAAGAGGGGTAAATAGCTTTTTTCTGATTCAATATATATTTCTGGATTAGCTTGATAGGGTAAGATTGACAACAAAACTGAGATCTTGCTTTAAATGGCTATATTACCGGAAGAAACTACAAGGACTGTTTTAGAATTACAAAGAAGACTGTTAACCATTATCCATGAAGCAACAGCCACAGACTTCTTAATTTTAGATCAGTATGGAGAAACAGAGACAACCTTAATTGATTTGGAGCAACTGCAAAATGTTCAAGAGCGAGCAGATACCTACTACACTCGATTTTACCGACTTTTGCGACAGATTGCCGAATCTCAACCCCTTGCGAATCCTGCTATCCTAGAATTACTAGACCGTTCAATGGAAGAAGCAGAAGCAACTATTAATGCTTTAGAAGCAAGTATCCTGGAAATTAAGAGAGATTGGAACATATTATGACTAAAAAACACCAAATTCCAGACTTAGCAACAGTTCAAGCAAGATCGGCTAAAATACAAGCAATCTGTAAACGAGCAGATGCGAATATTTTAGTTTTGGATGAGATAATTGCCATGTTAGAGGATAATATTCGTTCTTCCCCTGTGTATCAATCTCGTTTGAGGAGAGCAAAACGTTTATTGAATTTCCCTGAAGATGATTTAGGGAAGGTGGAGACAACAGGTGATTCGGTTAATATCTCTTCTTAATTTGAGTTAATTAAACTGCGTCTACTTTCAAACCCGTAGTTTTAGATACTCCATAAGAAATGATGGCAGAAAGTATCAGTTTGTATCAAAATATAGTTCAAGCATATATTAATCTTGGACAGACTGACAAAGCCCTTGAATATTGTGATCGCAGATGAACGCACAGGTAAGTATTTAGATAAAAGGACTTTAATCGGGCGATGTGTATGGGCGGATAGAACGCGGATGACGCGGATGACACGGATTATCACGGATTTTGCTCGCCAACACTTGGCGAGGATGTGATTACATATCACAGACTTAGAAGGCGATTCCCAATCCAAAATCTATCTGCGTAGCAGCGACGATAGTCTAAATCCAAAATCCAAAATCAGTAGATCAAAAACCGGGCGATCGCTGCTCGGACAATCAAGGCGAACACCAAGCCAAGGAAAATGTGGATGAGAAGATCGCCGCCAGTGTACAGAAGATCTACTGGATGCCAGGGTTGGATTTCATTGGCAAGAGTTGTTCCCAGAATCGTTTCAATCGGTCTGGGATTAATCGCGGAGGAGATGCTACTCACGGCTAGACCTGTACCAACAAAGGCGATCCACAGTTCCAAGTTGCGATCACTCTTGATTTGGTCAATGGCGACAATTGCGCGAATATTGTTGAGTAGTTCCTGAAATAGTTCCTTTCCTGGCATTAAAAAGCTCTGGTCTACTTCAATTTGCTGTTGCAATTTATTGCGGGCACGGTCTAAAAATTGTTGCAGGAAGGTTAGCTCGCACTCTGGCAGTGCTTCTAGTTTTGCCATCCAGGTGCTGTAGTTCTGGATATTGGTTTTGACAGTGTTTTTGTGGTCTTCTAGATCCCGCAGGTAGTGACTGTACTGAAGAGACATCTGGGGTAACTGAGTCAGCAAGTCCTTCAATTGTTGCAGTCGATTGGGGGATTGGACAATTTGACTAAAATTGCGGATGTGTTGCTCTATAGTAGTGTAAAGTTGTTTAGCTTGGGCGTTGCACCAGCGAGATTCGGCGTAAGCGTAAAGAATTTTGCTGCGAAAACACAGAAGATTCACCAAGGGTTGATAGTAGTCTCCCTGTTCCTCCAGTGCTTCGGTTTGGGGATGGCAGTTTAACCAGATGAGAATGTGACCGTGTTCAGCAGGACGATCTTGAATGTTTTCATATTCAAAGATGGGACTGCCTAGGAGTTGTCCTGTGACGGGTGGAGAGTGCAGGAATTGTTCTGTTTCTGACTCTGGCAGGATAGCAGCCAGACAAGCATCGGCAAAGGCTTGCAGGTCGTCGATTTCTCCCACAGGTTGGGCAAACAGCATCAGGGTTTGTCCCAAGGAGGCTTGGATTTGACTGGGAAGCAGACATCCTTGAGGATTTAAACCCTGTAACTCAGAGAGGTCAACATTGGGGTAGGGATACCGCAGGGTGATGTCAACGGCATAGGTGTCGTGGATTTGCAGGGGATAGACTTCTCCTCTGAGTTGCGGAGAACTCCCGTTGGGGATGGCTGAGAACTTCAGCACTTGCTCTTGGGGGAGTAGTTCTAGATAGTTACTCTGAGGGCTATTTTTGTCTGGGGGAATGCCTATTTCGCCGTCTCCTTCTTCTCTGAGACGTTCTGGTAAAAATTCCAGTCGAGGGATACCCAGCTTTTGTCCGAGTTGCTGGCATTTTTCCCACAGGCGATCGCTATCTTCCACTGGGCGATCGGAACCTTGAGCCAGGTTGTTCCGCAGGTGGAAGGCGTAGAGGGTCAGTTTTGGGTTGGCAACTTTTCTAAACAATTCAAAATTCAAAGTTAAATATTATTCACGAACCAGTTTGAGAAGATTGGCAATTGGAGCAGGAACATGGTTAATTTTCTCATGCTTTTGTTACCAAAAAAACCCTGTTTTTGAACCATGCCCTTCCTGGAGCGATCGCAGTGCTGTTGCTGGCAGCGTTGTTGACGGCACAATGGAATACTGCGATGCTGTTGTTTGGTGGTTTAGCTACCTATATTCTTGCCTTAGCCTTGCTTGCTGGCATTTTAGACCAAGCCGTGGTTAAATTATTTCGGGCTCGTGGCGAGCAGACCACATCGTTTTCATTTGCTAAACTAGGGAAAATTTTGCTCGCAATGCCCCTGACAATGCTGGTTCAGCTCATAGCGCTGATTTTGACTATGTTGATGCAAAGCGTCGAGTGGCGCGGTATAACCTATCAAATTCAAGCTCCTTGGGATATCCGGTTAGTTAAATACCAACCCTATCAGTATTCTGCTCAACAAGGAGATCGCAATGTTTCTCTTTAAATCAGTTATCAGCGTCCTGCAAGTCGTAACTTGTAAAAGTAGCATTCGTTGCCAATCCCCAAGAAGCATATTGCTTGAAAACCGCTGTCTTTAGGAGCACCGATCATAATGTGGGCAAATTTGCCAGAGCGTTGAGATTGATGAAGGCGCACGCGGGGGATGCGATCGCAGTTATGTAACACTCATAGCGCAATATTGAGTATTTTTCTCGGCTATAACCACCTTTTTGTGACCGTTTTACCAGATTATGGATAGCCATAAAGTGGTTGCATACTACATTTCCGATTAATATCCCCCCTATCAATTTAATATGTGGTCTAACTTCAGAAAATAAATCTTGAGGGTGCTATCCATGCCTAAATTGTCTGCCAGAAAATGGGCGATCGCTCATGGTCCTAACCCAGAACCAGAACCCGATGCTCCGACTACCTTTACTGAAGTCCTAAAACGCATCGCTCCAGATCGCGGTAAAGTTATTTTCTTAGAATCAGATGGTGGAGAAATTATTAAAATATATGCCACCCTGAGAGAACGTGCCACCAGGATGTTGGGAGGGTTACGGGACTTCGGTTTGCAACCGGGAAATCCCATTATTTTGCAAGTCGATCGCCCGGATTTTATCCCTGCTTTCTGGAGTTGTATCCTGGGCGGTTTTTTACCCGTTCCCATCTCAATTGCTCCCAATTACGAGCGACCAAATAAAGTTATTACTAAACTCCATGATGTTTGGAACTTATTAAACCATCCCCCAATCCTCACCACAGCAGTTTTAGCCCCACAAATTCGCGGCGCATTCGAGCAACATGGCACTGAGGTGCAAACCCCTACCCTTGAAATCATAGAAACCTATCCCCCCGACACTCAATGGTATCCCAGTCAACCGGACGACCTCGCCTTTTTCCTATTGAGTTCGGGGACAACTGGTAAGCCGAAATTAATTACCCGCACTCACCAATGTGTAGTTAATGTTTTTTTCCCACCCAAACAAAACAAATCTCTGTCTGATGCAGAAACAATTTATTTAATTTGGACTCCCTTCGATCACATTGTCGGTTTATATATCATTGCGCCCAATGTAGGTTGCAAAATCCATCTGTCAACAGCAGCATTTCTGCAAAACCCCTTACTATGGCTTGACATTATTCAGAAGTATCGTGTAACCCACGCACTAATGATGAACTTTGCCCTCAAACTGGTACTCGACTGCCTCGATACAGTATCGCAACGTCGCTGGAATTTGTCATCCCTTCGACAAATCATTCTTGGAGCAGAACCTATCGTTGCTAAAACTGCACGTACCTTCTTAAAGCGACTGGCGGTTCACGGTTTATCCGCCGATGTCCTGTGTCCGGATTATGGCATGTCAGAAATAGGTTCAATTACTCTTTCCAAGGACTTCTCACTGGGCACCACCAGCGATGACGATCCCTTTGTTGTCGTCGGTCAACCCACACCCAGAAATTCTATCCGAATTGTCGATCGCTTTGGTGATCTCCTCCAAGAAGGTCAAATTGGCTCTATTGAAGTGACCGGCTCGACGATGACTGTTGGTTATTACCAAAACAGTAAAGCAAATCGCACCGCATTCACTGCCGATGGCTGGTTCAGAACTGGAGACTTGGGATTTCTCCAAAACGGATGTCTGACGGTTACGGGTAGAGAAAAGGAAATCATCATTATCAATGGAGTCAATTATCACTCTCATCAAATTGACAAGGTGGTGGAGGAAATAGAAGGAGTCACCCCATCCTACACGGTGGCTTGTGGAGTGCGTCAACCGAGTAGCAACACCGATGAGTTGGCGATTTTCTTTCATACATCGGTAGAGGAGCCAAACCGTCTTTCTGTACTGCTGCGGGAGATCCGCAGAGTTGTTGTTCGCCGAGTGGGAGTTAATCCAACCTATTTAATTCCAGTGGCAAAATCTGTAATTCCCAAAACAGGAACTGGGAAGATTCAACGGTTGGAATTGAAACAAAGGTTTGAGGCGGGTGAATTTGATGCTATCTACCAAAGGGTGGAAGCACTACCAGGTCGCGAATTTGTCGCCCCTAATGGCAAAGTAGATCGCCGCGCCCTCCCCGTACCTAACCAAACCAGACTAGAACCGGAAGAAACCTTTGTCTCTCCCCGGGATGAATTGGAACTCCAACTGACTAAGATTTGGGAAAAAGTTCTAGGCATCCAGCCCATCGGCGTGAGGGACAATTTCTTTGACCTGGGGGGACACTCCCTGCTAGCCGTGCGCCTGTTCGCGCAAATTGAGAAAGCCTTTAAGAAAAATCTGCCCTTATCTGTCCTCTTCC
>JBFRWF010000472.1:0-17181 GCA_051439465.1 Xenococcaceae cyanobacterium
CGCTAAAACAAAGGGCGGTACTCGCCTACGGCGAGATGGGTCCGCCTCGTTTATTTGGCCTAAGCGCCCGTCCTTATTATTTTGTTTGACAACGGGCGCTTAGCTCAAATATAGCGGGGGACTTCCCGCACGGAAAGTTAAATATGTACATAGGTTGAGCAAATTGTCAAATGCTCTATTTTGGTTCTTCCCATGGTTAAAATTAAACTCGGTTTCCACACTACCCGTGAGGTTTTGATGACTACCCACTTTATTACTGCTGAAATTGACCTCCAAGAAACGCCAGCAAAATTGCAGCAGGCAATTCAAGGGGAATTGCAAAAACGGGGAGAACCCCTACGCTGGGCTGTCACCAGTGTGGACAGCGAAAAGCAAAAAGCTAACGTAGAGGCAATAGTTATCGTAGAATCTGAGGTGATTGCTTCGGTGTGAACCAGCATCCTTATACAGTTGTCTTGATTGTCCCCACTGGCGTCGGAGCATCCATTGGTGGCTATGCGGGGGATGCTTTGCCAGTGGCAAGGGCGATCGCCCAAACTAGCGATCGCCTGATTACTCACCCCAACGTCCTCAATGGTGCCCAACTCTACTGGTCCCTACCTAACACTTTCTACGTCGAAGGCTATGGGCTTGACAAATTTGCCAGTTCATGCTGGGGATTGCGCCCTGTCCACCAAAACCGGGTGGGTTTGATTCTCGACCAGGGAATTGAGCCAGAATTGCGCTTGCGACACCTACAGGCAGCAGATGCCACCAGAGCCACCCTAGGACTGAATCTAACCGACTACGTGATAACAGATGCTCCCCTGGAAGTGGAACTGCGCACAGCTTCATCTGGAGCCAGTTGGGGAACCATTGGCAATCCGGGGAGTTTGTTGCGAGCAGCTGAATTATTGATTAGCCAACCTAGGGCAGAAGCGATCGCTGTTGTTGTTCGCTTTCCCGATGATACCGATAGTGTTGCCCTGCAAGACTATCGACACGGTTCAGGAGTAGACCACCTCGCCGGTGCCGAAGCAATCATCTCTCACCTGATTGTCCGTACCTTTCAAATCCCTGCTGCCCATGCACCCGCCCTGATGCCCCTGTCCCTTGATCCTGATTTGTCTCCCCGTGCCGCTGCCGAAGAATTAGGTTATACTTTTTTACCCTGCGTATTAGTTGGACTCAGTCGTGCTCCTCAGTTTATTATCGGAAGGCAAAACTCTGTACCTTCGCCGGAAGATATCTGGGCAGAGCAAGTCGATGCTGTCGTCGTCCCAGCAACCGCCTGTGGTGGCAGTGCTATACTTAGTCTGAGCAGCCTCAAAGCCCAGATTCTCGCCGTTGAGGATAATCACACCCAAATGCAAGTTCCTCCAGAATTATTAGGCATCAAAGCGATTAGAGTAAACTCTTATTTAGAGGCGTTGGGTGTTTTAGTTGCTCATCGCGCCGGTATCAGCGCTGACGCCTTGCGCCCCTCTCTGTCGTCTCTGCATTGCTTATCTCAAAACAGTGGCAAATCCTAACAATCCTGAAATCGAACCTCTGACTCGCACTCAAATTTTAGTGGTGATGGGGGTAACAGCGGTTATCTTGCTGATTGTTGCCAAGCTATGGCAACAATTCGGTTCTGTCTCCATCCTCGACCTGCATCTAACATCTAATGCCCTGCTGTTAGGGGGTGGTATGGCTGTGGGAATTACCGCCGCCAGTAGTATTATTTATCGCCTGTGGCCAGCTTATCGCCACAGCGCCGATTTTTACCTAGATTTGGTGCTCAAGCCCTTAGTCTGGCCAGATTTGATTTGGTTAGGACTCTTGCCCGGTTTAAGTGAAGAATTGCTATTTCGGGGCGTGATGTTACCCGCCTTGGGGTTAAACTTTACGGCTGTTGTGATTTCAAGCCTTCTATTTGGTGTGCTTCACCTGAGCGGTGCCCAACAATGGCCCTATGTAGTTTGGGCAACCTTGGTGGGGTTTGTACTTGGGTATAGTGCTTTGGCAACGGGAAATTTGCTAGTACCGATAGTGGCTCATATTTTTACGAATTTAGTTTCTAGTGGTTTGTGGAAGGCGGGGAAGTCAGTTGGGTTTCCCTCTTCTTGAAGTCTTGACAGATGTGGTCAATTTTGGTAATAAGGCAGCCAGTAAATATTCAAGAGCGCTAATTCCAGTATGGTTTGGGTTTAGCGCTCTTGCATATACTCACTTATTATGTTTAGGGTCTTTATATCGGCTGACCCCATTTGAATCTATATATAGATTCCCAGACATTCTTCACATTTCTTCACTTCTTAATAGTTTCTTTATGTTTATTTTTTTTACGATTTGTCAGATTTTGTAAATTTTTGTTGAGCTGCCGTCAGAGAAACTCCCAGCACTTGAGACAGCCAGACTTCAAAGTTGCGAATTTTGTAAGAACGGGCGGCGATCGCCGGGTCAACCATCGGCTCAACCAAAATGGTAAACATTCCCAGTCGGTTCCCTGCCAGGACATCGGTAAACAGGCGATCGCCCACCATTCCCACCTGTGACACTGGCAGGTTCATCCCCTTGATGGCTTGTCTTAACTTGCGTCGAGAAGGCTTGCGTGCTCCCAGGATATAAGGCAAGTCGAGGGATTGAGCAATACTACCAATGCGATTGGAGCTCAGATTATTACTCACCAGCCATAGTGCCGCCACTTGTCTAATATCCTCCACCCACTGCACAAGTTCCTGAGAAACTTGTTTTTCTTTCAAGGGGACTAGGGTTTCATCAACATCCAAGACTAAACCCTTAAGTTGATATTGCTGCAAGATTTTTGGAGTGAGACTGACAACCGTGCCTCCCAGAATCAAGTCAGGCTGTAAGATTGCTGTCTTGGACATAATTCTTAGTTAGTAGTTAGTGGTTAGTTGTTAATCTTATTTCCTTGCCTGAATAACCTGCAAACTACCACCAGCATAAAGATCATGCCGACACACCTTCAACCCCACCGCCTCCAACTGCTGCACCAAATCCGTCTTCAATAGCTGCCAAGCCGTCTCCGTTTCAAACAACCACATAAATACCGCTAAAGGAGGCCAAAATAACCAATTGGTCGGTTTATGAAAATCTACCAGGGCAAATACCCCCCCTGGCTTTAAAATTCGATACACTTCTTTAAGAATTTGTCCAAGTTCCTCAGAATTCATTTCGTGCAGTGCCACGCTGGTATGTACCAAATCAAACTGATTGTCAGCCAAGGGCATCTTTTGAGCCAAACCTTCGACATACTTGGCCTGGGGGACATTCTGAGCAGCTCGTTGTAGAGCAACTGGTGAAGCATCCAAACCCGTGACCTGGTGAGAGGATTGCACCAAAAACCGAGTGGTCTGACCCGCTCCACAACATAGGTCTAACACTTTTGTATCTGGATCGATCTGCAATCGGAGTAAGGCTAGGTGGCGGAATCGCTTTTCACCGCCGACACTGAGAGCAGCCAGACGGGAGATCCCATCATATAGCCACTGGTACTTATAGCTCCAAGTTCTTAAAATCGTTGCCAAGTGTGAACCTCCTGATTAAGTTCTGTGTATCTTGTTATGTGTTTAAACTGAGAACAAGATATATTGTTAAAATTAGTAAATAATCTGAAAATTTTAGAAAGCTGTTAAAACTATGGGTCGTGTTGGGGTTTTATTGCTTAATCTAGGTGGGCCAGATGAACTAGATGATGTTCGTCCCTTCTTATTTAATCTGTTTTCTGACCCTGAAATTATTCGCCTGCCCTTTCCCTGGCTGCAAAAGCCGCTGGCATGGATGATTTCCACCTTAAGAGCCAAAAAATCGCAGGAAAACTATCTGCAAATTGGTGGCGGCTCTCCACTGCGGAAGATCACAGAAGCTCAGAGTCAGGCTTTGGAAGAGCATTTGTCCTCAATTGGTCAAGATGCCCAGGTGTATATCGGAATGCGTTACTGGCATCCTTTTACCGAAGAAGCGATCGCTCGGATTAAACGCGATCGCATTGAAACCCTAGTCATCCTACCCCTGTATCCCCAATTTTCCATCAGCACCAGTGGCTCCAGTTTCCGATTGCTCGAAGAAATGTGGAAGGAAGATCCAGCCCTGGAGCAAATTGAATATACCATCATTCCCTCCTGGTATAACAATCCCGGCTACTTGCAAGCAATGGCTGACCTGATTGCCCAGGAACTAGAACAATTTTCCGCTCCTGACCAAGTTCATATCTTTTTCAGCGCCCACGGTGTCCCTCAGAGCTACGTTGAAGAGGCAGGAGACCCCTACCAGCAGGAAATTGAGGACTGCACCCGCTTGATTATGAAAACCCTCAATCAACCCAATGAGCATACCCTCGCCTATCAGAGTCGGGTGGGTCCAGTAGAGTGGCTAAAGCCCTACACTGACGACGCGCTAAAAGAGTTGGGTGGACAAGGAGTGAAAAATTTGCTGGTTGTGCCGATCAGCTTTGTCTCCGAACACATCGAAACCTTACAAGAAATTGACATCGAGTACCGGGAAGTTGCTCAAGAAGCAGGCATTGAAAATTTCCAGCGCGTCCCTGCTCTTAATACCCACCCCCTCTTCATTGACTCTCTGGCTAATTTGGTGACAGAATCTCTTGAGGCAACTCCTCGCACCTTCTCTGAGGTGACTCATCCGAAAGAAAATATGAAGATGTACCCCCAAGAACGTTGGCAATGGGGCATGACTACAGCTGCCGAAGTCTGGAACGGTCGTCTGGCAATGGTTGGCTTTATCGCCTTACTGTTGGAGTTAATCAGCGGTCACGGTCCGTTACACTTTGTTGGACTGTTGTAATTGGTGATTGGTGATTGGTGATTGGTGATTGGGAAAGAAGGATGAAGTATGAAGGATAAAGACACTTCATAATTCATAGAATTACTAACGCCCTGCTTCAGGGGGTTTTTTTCTCTAGATACCAACAACGCCACTCATTAGAACTGCGAATCGCCAGCCACAAAAGGAGCATAGCAATTAATCCTCCCTGTTCAGGTGCTTTGAAGGCAAACAACACCAGAAAAACGCACAGGATATCTTCAATGAACACCACCCAGATGGGAATACCCCGCAAACGAAAAAACCAACCCACCTGAACTAGCTTCAGGACTAATGCTAATAGCCCTCCCACAATAGCGATTAACCAGAGTTGCTTGATTTCAAAATTAGTGATGTTGGCAACTGCAATTCCCATCAAAGCCCCTACTATCGGGCTAAATACTAACTGAATTAATTGCAGCATGCGCTGTCCTAGCAATTTTTTGGAGCCAAATAGCTCGAACAAGGACCAACTGGTAAGGATAGCGAGTAAAACTTGGGGATGAATGTAAGACAGAAGCGGGAGATTAGACCATAACTTGTCGCTGTGCAACAAGCCAATAACCAGCAGTGGTAAGGCAACTCTCATCCCGGCTGCAGCTGAAGCAGAAAGGACTCCTAAGAGTTCAATAAGCATAACATAATGCCTGGGATTAGCTTGTTGAACTTATCGTAGCATAGTTAAACCTTCAGCAAATCTAGTACAGTTGTTCAAGGGTTGCAGATAAAATGTAAAAAATTATACTATTTAAGTAGTCGGACTAAGGAGAAAAGCTAAGATGTCTGATTCTCTATTTGCCGATGCCAGCAAGAGACTGGAGCAAGCCCTGAAATACGTTTCCATTTCTGAGGATGCCAGCGAACGACTAAAATATCCCAAAGCCAGCTTGAGTGTTTCCATTCCCGTGCGTATGGACGATGGCTCACTGAGGATTTTTCAGGGTTATCGAGTGCGCTATGACGATACCAGAGGTCCTGGCAAAGGGGGGGTACGCTATCACCCAAATGTTTCTCTGGATGAAGTGCAATCTTTAGCGTTTTGGATGACTTTTAAGGCGGCATTGTTAAATCTTCCCTTTGGCGGTGCGAAAGGAGGAATCACCCTTAATCCCAAGGAATTATCGAAGCAGGAATTGGAACGGTTGAGTCGGGCTTATATAGAAGCGATCGCTGACTTTATTGGTCCGGATATTGATATTCTCGCTCCCGATGTCTACACCAACGCCATGATCATGGGTTGGATGATGGATGAATATAGCATCATCCAACGGAAAATTAGCCCCGCTGTAGTTACGGGCAAACCACTGACGATGGGAGGAAGTCAAGGGCGTGATACTGCCACTGGCACAGGGGCATTCTATGTCATCAACGCAATTCTGCCCAAATTTGAGCAGCTTACCGAAAAAACGACCATTGCCATCCAAGGATTTGGCAAAGTTGGGGCCCCTTTAGCAGAATTACTCTCCAAGGTGGGATACAAAGTTGTGGCGGTGAGTGATTCCAAAGGAGGTATATATGCCGAACAAGGGCTAGATATTCCCAGTATTCGACAATACAAAAATTCCAGTCGCAGCATCAAAGCCGTCTACTGCAAAGACAGTGTTTGTAATATTGTCGAACACGAAGTAATTACTAACGCCGAACTATTAACTTTAGATGTGGATGTTTTGATTCCTGCTGCCATAGAAAACCAAATTACTGAGGCAAATGCCCCGGATGTCAAAGCGAAATTTATCTTTGAAGTTGCTAATGGTCCGACTACTTCGGGTGCTGACAAAATTCTGGAAGAAAAGGGAATTTATGTTTTTCCCGATATTTTAATCAATGCTGGAGGGGTGACGGTTAGTTATTTCGAGTGGGTACAAAACCGCAGCGGACTTTATTGGACATTGCAGGAAGTCAATCAACGGCTGAAAGAAAAAATGGTGGCAGAAACAGAGACAACCTGGTCTATTGCCCAGGAACTCTCAGTTTCCATGCGTACAGCTGCTTATATTAATGCTTTAAATCGCCTTGGAGAAGCCCTGGATGCTAAAGGGACAAGGGATTATTATGCTGCTGTTTAGCTTTTTGGAAACAATGCGGTTGCAGGGGTCGGACGCGCTGCCGCGC
Organism: Xenococcaceae cyanobacterium; assembly: GCA_051439465.1. Classification (GTDB taxonomy): domain Bacteria; phylum Cyanobacteriota; class Cyanobacteriia; order Cyanobacteriales; family JBFRWF01; genus JBFRWF01. The sequence goes on from JBFRWF010000472.1 coordinate 6,922, forward strand.
TGCGAAAGCAGGGGCTTCAGCCTAGGCACTCGCTCCGCGAGACTGCTTCCTTATGTGAATTATTATCTTTAGCTGGTCGAAGTCCTCCTGGTAAGGATTCAATTTAGCTTCAAGAGGCTTGTGAAACCTGCTCTTGCTCACAAGTCCTCACTCACCCTGCATCTAAATTTCTGGGGACTATTTGCGATCGCTTCTGGGGACTATTTGCGCTGCCGCGCTGGGAAAGCAGGGGCGTCAGCCTAGCGGCTGACGGGGAATTGACCCCCATCAATTGACTTGACTTTTCACAGCATCTTAAGTTGAAGCTTTGAGGCAGAAGGCAGGAGGCAGGGAGGAGGGGGCAGAAGGAAGCTATTTTTCTTCGGGATAAAGTGGTGTTTTATCCAAAGAACCAAGGCGATTTAGGGGCCAGAAGCGAACTATTGCCCGACCGATCAGGTTGTCGCGGGAGACAACACCCCAACAGCGGCTATCGTAGCTATTGCTTCGGTGATCGCCTAGCACGAGGTAGGAGTTGGGTGGTATAGTAACAGGGTGGGATTCGGACAGGTTAAGCTGGGATTCGGACAGGTACGGTTGATGACACGTAGTAGGAATTTCTGTTTTTTCCCCCTTGGCAGTGTATTGTTCTATCAGAGGTTGGTTGTTGATATATACCTGTCCCTGTTTGAGTTGTACCTTTTCTCCTGGAAGACCAATTACCCGCTTGATAAAAGCCTCTTTATGGTTTTGTTGCCTTAGTGTGTCCGTAGGAGAAAAAACAACCACATCTCCTCGTTCTGGTTCTTTGAAATGATAACTGACCTTTTCGATGATCAGGCGGTCATTGATCTCTAAGGTAGGCTCCATTGAAGAAGAAGGAATGTAACGAGCCTCCGCCACGAAAGTGCGAAGACCAAAGGCTAGGACAGCCGCAGTGGCAAGGGTCTTCAGTATTTCTATCCAGAAATTTTCTTGGTTGGCTTGAGAATTTTTCTTTGGCTCTTGATTCAGACTCCGAGTCATAGCTATTTATTTGATCGCGTAATGTTTTTCTTACCAATGTTATCGGAGCTTGTATGGCCAGCAACACCTCCTTAGCTGAATATGGAGTTTAGCCACTGGCGGCAGAGCGACGGACTGAGAAAGCATCCTATCGGTGCCATGACTCCAATAATAACTTAGTTCTCAGAGAACTTAGGGCTGGCTATCTCCCCAAAAGACTCAGAAGGACATTATTGTCCAGCTTTGTCCTCTGGTCAGCGGATAGCGACCAAGTTCCGAGAGTGAGTAAAAGGAAAATCGGGGTTTAATGTCCAGTTCAATAGAAATATATTCTTTTTTAAGTTTAACTACACACAGACACAATCGGGTAAGTCGGAGGGATTACTCCCCCCTCGTCCCCTAAGTACCGTGCGAGCGAGTCTCCCGGCTACATGTAGGGTGTTGAATCTGTGGAAAAAGTTGCCAAAGTAATTCATGCAGTTTTTCTGTCAATCCTCCATTGGTAACAAGTTAAGCTTGTAAGCAAGTTGTCAAGGGGGGCTATACTTTACCCATAACGACTGAAACTGTTTCCTAGAGAGGCTTCTAGCCTCCTAATTTTAGGTCTATTTTCGGCGCTCCGACTCTCTTTTTAGCGATCGCCCCGAATTTATTCCACCGAACCCCTATCTTTGGGTAAATTTACTCTAGATCACCCTCTCAACCAAGTCTCCCCGTCTCCGGAGTCTCCCCGTCTCCACAAGGGTTTCAAGACTTATGGATAAGGATTAGGTCAAGGGGGGTGGGGGAGGAGATTGTCTGAAAAATTGAGACAAAATTAAAAAGGGAGGGACTTCATAAGCAGTCATTACCTGAATTGGAGAAACTCTTGACTCTTGACTCTCTTCCTGCTAATATTGCTAATTTATGCCAAAAAATCCGAGATTATCTGTTCAAACAGACGGCTGTCATTCAAGATGATACATTCTTCTTAGCCACTTCTGATATTCTTGAATCACTCTGAGGTAAATATAAGTTTTTTTCTCCCAGATGTCCTCTTCAAGAATTGGGACGGATGATTTTAACCATTCCTTTAGCTACTCTGAATTTCACGGTTGATTTAATCAAACAAGCCTTGGAAACTATCACGTCTGTGGATGTTAAGACTTGGTCTGACCAACTTTTTGGGTCATCGACGTTCTCGAAAAGAAAAATGGTTTTTTCCTCCCTTGAGAGGATTGACAGAAAAAGTGCATGAATTACTTTGGCAACTTTTCCCACAGATTCAACACCCTAGCCCTTGGGGTTCTTGTGATTGTCCATGTAAAACTGAACTAATCCTTTGATTACCCAATCCATGTCGTGAATGTGACTATTACAGTAGCATTAAATTTTATCGTCTTATGTTGTCTACTACTAAGTTGTTGATTCGCCAAGCCCGAATTCTCTTGCCCAGCGGTGAGTTTTTAGTTGGGGATGTACAGACTCAGGATGGACAAATTGTCCAGGTTGCACCAGAGATTCCTGCTACTGACCCTAGTAAAATCATAGACGCAACTGGGTTGACTTTGTTACCAGGGGCGATCGACCCACAAGTTCATTTTCGGGAACCGGGGTTAGAGCACAAGGAAGATTTATTTACCGCTAGCTGTGCTTGTGCCAAAGGGGGTGTCACCTCCTTTTTGGAAATGCCCAACACCCGCCCACTGACTACCACCCAGGCAGCTTTAGATGATAAACTGCAGCGAGCTGCCCAGAAGTGCTTAGTTAATTATGGCTTTTTTATCGGCGCAACACCCGAAAATCTGCCGGATATGATCGAAGCTAAGCCTACTTGTGGGATTAAAATTTTTATGGGGTCAGCCCATGGAGCGCTGTTGGTGAGTCGGGAAGAAGAGCTAGAGCCGATTTTTGCTAAGGGAGAGCGATTAATTGCAGTTCACGCTGAAGACCAAGCTAGGATTAACGAACGTCGCAAGCAGTTTGCTGGTATTACCGATCCGGCGGTACATTCCCAGATTCAGGACGAACAAGTTGCCCTCAATGCTACCAAGTTGGCACTTAAACTGTCGAAAAAATATCAGCGCCGCTTACATATCCTTCATCTTAGTACAGGGATAGAAGCGGAGTTACTGCGGCGGGATAAACCCAGTTGGGTGACGGCGGAGGTGACACCGCAACATTTGCTGTTGAATACCAGTACTTATGAAAAGATAGGAACTCTAGCGCAGATGAATCCCCCCTTGCGATCGCCTGAAAATAACCAAGTCCTCTGGCGAGCTTTACTAGATGGAGTAATTGACTTTATCGCCACGGATCATGCGCCCCATACCTTAGAAGAAAAGGGCAAAGGCTATCCTAACACTCCTTCGGGAATGCCTGGAGTAGAAACTTCTGTGCCGTTGATGCTTACTCAGGCAATGGAGGGGCGCTGTACTATTGCTCAAGTGTCTCACTGGATGTCTACGGCTGCTGCTAAAGCTTATGGGATTCCTAATAAGGGTGCGATCGCTCCTGGATGCGATGCGGATTTAGTTTTGGTAGACTTGGACACCTATCGTCCTGTATTGCGGGAAGAACTGCAAACTAAGTGCGGCTGGAGTCCTTTTGAAGGGTGGAATCTTACAGGTTGGCCCGTGATTACCATTGTAGGGGGTCAGATTGCTTATGAACGGGGTAAATTACATACACAAGTTCGAGGTAAAGCTTTGAGTTTTGGTAATGGGTAATTGGTAATTGGTAATTGGAAAGCACATCTAAGTAGTAGGACAAAATTAAAGTTAACTGTGGAGAGAAGGAATACAGGGAACAGGGAGGGGGGAACAGAAGGGGATTCAGTATCTTCACAGTTCTTAACACAGTTAACAGAATTTATGTCCAAGTACTTACCTATAGCGTGAAGAGTATCCTCGGCGGAACCTTGCTCGTGAAGGATGTACTCGATAGAACCCTCCCCGTGAAGAGTGTCCTCGGTAGAACCTGTAACGTGAAGGGTATCTTCGGCGGAACCTTGTTCGTGAAAAGTATCCTCGGTGGAACCCTTCTTGTGGATAGTAGATCCCATCAAACCTGTGGCTTGGATAGTAGAAGAAGCGGCGGCCATGAGCCGATCGGTACGGTGAATAGTATCTGTTATGCTCAGGAATTACAATCTGCACGGCACCTCCTGGCTGTTCTATACTTATGCGGGTTTGAGCTTCAACTGGAGCAGAAGTGCATACCGTTAGAATGGCTGTGAGAGCTAGAATTCCGAATTTCATCTTGCTCACCTCCAGCGGTAGGAAGAGGTACTAATAATCTTAATTTAAGTTTAATAGTCTAAATACGGCATGTCAGTCCCATTAATAAGGGAAATTAGGAATTGAAGACAGAAGTTGAATTATCCTCGAAGTGGAAAATAATGGAAATAAGTGGAAGATGGAAGCGATCGCTGCCCCATATTCCCATCAAACATACAAACTCGCTACATATTCCCCATACCCGTTGTAAGGCAATGTCTCCCGCCTTTCCCAGGTCAAACCTGGTCCCTTACTGATAAATCTTTCCGTTGCTTGTGACCAACGGGGGTGAGGCTTATTCGGATTCACATTTGCCTCAAAATCGTATTCAATCGGATTAATCGTATTCCAATAAGTTGCAGGCTGACTATTGAGAAACTCAATTTTTACAATCGACTTTGCGCCCTTAAACCCATACTTCCAAGGCAACACCATGCGAATGGGCGCACCGTGCTGTTTTGGCAAGTCATGACCGTAAATACCTGTGGCAAAAAACGCCAACTCATTGGCCATTTCCTCAATGCGTAAACCTTCCCTATAGGGCCAGGGGAGAGAACCAATATGGAAACCGGGACCAGGGGTAATCTCCGGGTCATAAAAAGAGGTAAACTGCACAAATTTAGCTTCAGAAGTTGGCTCAACGGCTTCTATTAATGCCTTCATGGGAAATCCTATCCACGGCAGCACCATAGACCACGCCTCCACGCAGCGGAAGCGATAAATACGCGCCTCTAGAGGAAATTTCTTCTTCAGGTCGTCAATATCATAAGTGCGGGGATTTTTTACCAATCCCGTCACTTCCACTTTCCAATCTTCTGCAGGCAAATTTTGGGCTTTGAGCCAAATGTCTTTTGTACCGCCAAACTCATAAAAGTTGTTATACTGTCCCGCCAAATCCTCATCTGTGATTGGTCGGTCTACAGCAGCAAAAGCTGGGTTAGTTATGACTGATTTCAACTTGGGTAGATTCAGACTCGCTTCCAACGCTGTCTGTGATGAGGACTTCTGACAACCCATAATTGGCATTAAACTTGACCCGATGCCAGCACCCACTAAGGTTTTGAGGAAGCGACGGCGGTTAAAATAAGCGGTTTGTGAGGTTACTTCTTGCTCTGGAATTTCCCAGGATTTAGGCACGCGGATAAGGCTCATAGGAGAGAAACTCTAACACTGCTGACGGAAGAATTGGGCAAGGATAGACTTTTGAAAGCGCTATCCTGGCGATCGCCCACCCATTCAGATTGTACTACTACAATCCATCTGTAACTGGATTTCCATAGATTTTTGACTGTATAATAGAGATTATACATCTACGATAGGTAGATATACTCTATACAGTAAACGAGGAGAGAAAGCAGTAGTATCCGTTTAGAATCCCCCGTCTTTCAAGCGGGGGAGATGTCAAGCAATCTGCACTTTAAAGCTTTGGGCATGGTTCAATATGGTTCGTGGCAAGGTAACACAATAGGGGTGTTAGTCTGGGGAACTTTTAACCTTGTCCCGGAGTCCGGTGTCTCCCCATCTCCCCATCTCCCTCTCTCCCCCTCTCCCCCTCTAAGGGTGTTACTCTGTTTTGAACCATGCCAAGCTTTGAGGTCATGGGTTGCTCAACAGGCATTGCATGGAGTCTATGCCTGCTAATCTTAATTTTGCAGATATCAAGGAAATAAGAATGCTTCCTAGAAATGGCTGTTTCTATGCTCAGTTTATTGATCTTCTTGAGAAAAGAATTAAGTCTGTAGAGGGTATTTGTAAAATAAATCTTAACACAGCTAGAGTGCTTGGTTTTAGTGGGTTACGGCGGATAGTTAGTTGGCAGGTTAGTTAGATAAGTTATCCGGGCCTAACCCACCCTACCCAAGGGTTTAATATTTTCTTTATAGATACCTTCTAGCGATCGCCCAAAATTGGCAATCATCCAATCGACGGAGGCGCAAACTGCCATGGTAGTCGGGGAAACCTCACACCTTGGGGAGATAAAATCGATTTTGCCAGGAGACAACTGAAGAAAAATATTAGATGAGCATCCCAACTTCTGTACTAACAGAGCTGCTGCAAGCCCTGCCTACTTGGAGACCACAAATGTATTTCAAATCTTCCTTAACCGCTCTTTCTCGTGCGATGGAAGATCAGGTATTGGCTGGATCGGAGGAGCCTTTGGTGATTGCCAGCTTCCAACAAGAGCGCTTCTATCGACAGGAAGCTCATCGATATCGACGCATTGCTGAGAAGACTAATCAGCTTTATATACTCTCAGCACCAGAAACCGATTTCAAAAACAGTTCCGGGATATATGAGAAGATAGCGTTTGAGCCAACAGATAGTCTAGCTCAAGAGTGGCATTTAGTGGTGATTGGACAGCAGTATGCTAGCTGTCTGATTTGCTGGGAACGAACAGCATCAGCAGGGGAAAAAGCTGGTTCAGCCATGGACAACAGCCGCCGCTTTGAGGGAATCTGGACTTTTGAACGACAGGTGAGCCAGAAAGCGGCCCAAATCCTACTAAAGCGCATCTTGACTTACCGACCAGAACTAGCAGAAAAAATTGAGCAGGCGTGCAGCCAATATTTACAGCCAGAGGAAGCAGGAGAGGAAGAAAATTTACTCCCAACCGACTCTCCCATTAGCAACCCCGATCCTTTCGTGCAGCGGCTGGTAACCTACTTACAGGCAGGTCAGTATAAATTGATCAAAGCCAATCGCTCCCTGGCGATAAAGGAAGAGAAAGAACGACTGATCAACTCAGTGATGGCGGCGATTCGGCGATCGCTCGATCCAGAAGAAATTCTGCAAGTGGCGGTGCAGAAGTTAGGAGAAGGACTGGGGGTTTGCCGCTGTGTGGTTTACCGCTGTAAGGAAACTGATGCAACAGCAACTATCGACCATGAATTTTTAAGTACAGGCATTAATTCGATCAAGGGACAGACTTGGCCATTAAAAAATAATCCCCTGTTTCAGGAAGTGGTGGAGCTAAGGGATTCCCTCAGCATTGAAGATGCTCTGAAGGATCCTCGCATTAAAGACCAACCGTCGCCAAAGGTTAAAGGAGAGTCCTTGGAAAAGTTGGTACAAAACTGCTCAATTTTCTCCTGGCTCCTGGTTCCCGTACTCTATCAAGGTAGACTCCTGGGGATGGTAGAGTTGCATCATTGTGGTCCTATCCCTTCTGCTTGGAAAGATGAGGACATTGCCCTGGTAGATGCGATCGCTACCCAAATAGGGGTTGCTCTGATTCAAGCAGAAGCCTACGCTAACCTCGAATATCTCAACCAGCAACTAGAAGCCCTTGATCGCACCCGCTCTAACTTAGTGGCAATTACAGGTCATGAACTGCGCACACCCCTCTCCACCATTCAGGTTTGCCTGGAAAGCCTCGCCAGCGAACCGGATATGCCCCCAGAACTGCGACAGGTAATGCTGAACACCGCCCTCACGGATGCGGAGCGGATGCGTAATCTGGTGCAGGACTTTCTCACCCTTTCCCAACTAGAAAGTGGTCGAGTAGAGTGGAACCCAGAACCTCTCTCCCTCTCCGAATGTATTGACTTAGCCCTCAGCCATGCCCGCGCCCATAACTCAGAGGGCAATCTACCGCAAATTAGCAATCAAGTCTCTCTGGAACTACCCTTAGTGCAAGCGGATGGAGAGTGGCTGGTGGAAGTGCTGGCAAAACTGCTAGACAATGCCTGTAAATTTACCACCGTCGATGGTCAAGTGACCATTGAAGTGAATCGCAATAACCCTCAGAGTTTAGAAGTTACAGTGTCCGATACCGGTCGTGGGATTGAACCCAATCGCCTGGAAACAGTCTTTGACCGCTTCTATCAAGAAGAAGGAGCCTTACAGCGCAGTGCTGGCGGGACAGGGTTGGGTTTAGCAATTTGTCGCCAGATTGTCAATCGCTGGGGGGGGAAAATATGGGCAGAATCAGCCGGGAAAAACCAAGGCAGCCAGTTTCACTTCACTGTGCCCATTGTGAGCGAATCCTCAGGTGTCAAAACTTTAGCAACTAAAGGTCAATTACCTGAAACTGCAGCAGCTCGTCGAGGGCGACGAAGAACAACCAAGAAGAAAGGACCGAAAAGGTGATTGGGGATTAGTGATTATACTTCGCATGGTCACAACTTGCGCTTTTGAGGCGGGAGACAATGCAATAGTTCACTCCCCCCCCCAAAGGGTGAAGAAATGGGGCAGGCTTTTTCTAAACCTAGGTGCTTCGATAGAGTTGTTCAATTGGTGAAGCCTGCCCCATTCTCGCGCTACTAACCTCCCCAAAAGGCGATCGCTACCAACCTCCCCAAAGGGCGATCGCCCAACAATCCACACAAATAGGGATCTATGCTATAGGGCGCATCTAGCAGTTGGGGGAGGCAGAGAATGATAATCATTCTTTAGAGGGGAGAGGGCTTTGCCCTCTCCCCCTCTCGGTGTTGATTTTTTATTCAACCAAGATGGGCTAAATTCATCCCTTTAATACGCTCAGAAATACGAAAAGGTTTATTCTTGCTAAATCCATCTAGCTCTCAAAACCAATGGCTCGAGCAACTTTGTCTTGACTGCGACCAACTTAACAATTTATATAAGTCGGTCAAACAAGCCGATTCTCTGGTTGCCATAGTAATGTCTGCATGGTGTTTGGCAAGAGCGATCGCATCTGGCAATTGTGTCTACTGAACTGAACAGTCGTGCAAAAAGACCAACCCAATGGCCCAATTGTCCCCATTGTGGCAGTCGCCTCAGAAGTAAAGGAATGAGATTTCGACAAATAAAAACATTAGTTGGAGTGGTTCATTTTTCTCGTCGAGTAGGACGCTGTCCTCTTGGTTGTCTCGGAGCACAGGTTGTGCCATTTGATGTGCAAAACAGAATCAATCCCCGACAACAGACTAGCGTCGAATTAATGCAGCTTGGATGTCTTCTCACCATATTTGTTCCCTTTGAGACAGCAACAGTATTATTACAAAGACTTACAGGGATTGAACTGAATGCTACGACTTTATGGAATTGGGTTCAGTTGATAGGGAACAAGGCAATGCTTCAGTTACAACAAGAACTAGAGCGACTCAAATTGGGCAGCGCTCCCCGAGAAGAAAAAATCGAAACCACCCTCAACCAATTGCCCTTAATTATTGGAGCAGACGGGGTAATGATTCCGATGCGAAACCAGCCGAAAACGACTAAAGGTAAAACAATTTGGCGAGAAATAAAAGTCGGGATTATCGCGCGGTTAGGTTCTCGGCAATCCAGAAATGGAAAACGTTATACTCAATTATATCATCGTCGCTTAGTCGCAGTCTTAGGAGATATTGATGCTTTCAAACCCCGTTTATTGCTTCAGGCAGAAGCGCTCGGGTTTTCGTGAGAGCCAAGTAATTTGGATAAGTGATGGGGGTCGAGGATTTTGGCGATTATATTCAGAATGTTTTTCTGCGGCATCTACTGCTATTTTAGATTTTTATCATGGGACTCAACATTTATGGAAAGCGGCAGCAGCATTGTTAGATGGTCGTACTCAAAAAGCACGTCGATGGTTTCAACAACTTCGTCATCAGCTCCGTCATGGAGAAGAAGATAAGGTCTTAGCTGATTTAGCTAAAAGTGTTCAATATCGCTCTAAACCCGACAAGGTGATGAAAACTTTACGCAATGTATATGAGTATTTTAAAACCCATGAATCACATATTCACTATGAGCGGTTCAAAAAAAATGATTGGCCTCTGGGAAGTGGCATGGTTGAAAGTGCTTGTAAGTGGTTAATCCAACAAAGATTTAAAGGAGTAGGAATGCGGTGGAGTGGATCCGGATTTAACCGCTTGTTGCATTTACGACTGGCTTGGGTAAACGAGGAATTTGATGAACTATTTACCCCTTTTAAAATCCAAACCCCTAACTATTAGAAGAGTTTTTGTTGTCTAGTTAAAGCCAGTGAAATTACGAAAAAGCTTAAAAAAATAAGAATTAAACCCGTTTTAAGTTGAATAAAAAATCAACACCGAGGGGGGGGGAGAGCGCCTGGCGC
>JBFRWF010000473.1:0-2779 GCA_051439465.1 Xenococcaceae cyanobacterium
GAGCTGACAATTAGCTTTGAAGAGGAACTGAGTCGTTATGAGGAGGAAAGACGAATGCCATATATCACGAGTATTGAGCGACTAGGAATCCAAAGGGGAATCCAACAGGGAATGGAGCAGGGAATCCAACGAGGTAGTCTGCAAACTGCACGGGAGTCAGTGATTGAAGTTCTGGAAACACGGTTTGAAGAAGTGCCATCAAAATTGAGAGATCGCCTCAATAGCATCAACGACCTAGCACTACTCAAACAGTTGCTAAAACAGGCAATTACCATTCCATCACCAGAAGAGTTTAAACAGTTAATAGCACTTCGAGAAGAAGAAAGTTAGGGAGGGCCAACCCATTTTTCTTTCTCTTTATATGACATAGGAACTGTAAATAAAGAAATCTCTGTACCCTTAGGTGAATAAATGGAACCAGAAGATGAGGCGTTAGCACAGCTATCCGCGAGGAATTATCATGACCCAAGTCCTTTCTAAACCCCTTACGTTCGATGAATATATTCAACAATACCCTGAAGATGGGGGACGCTATGAACTTGTTGATGGAAGAATTATAGAGGTGCGACCCATTGGCAAGCATGAGGAAATTGCAGGATTCATAACAACTGAACTCTCTTTGGAGATTCGAGTAAAGCAGCTTCCTTACTTTATTCCCAAGAGTGCTGCTGTTAAACCCAAAAGACCAGGAACAGGTAACATTCCAGATGTAATTGTTTTAGACAAGGAGACGGTTTACTCAGATCCTTATTGGGAAAAAGCTTCTTCTGTCTCTCTTGGCAAGTCTGTTCGACTGGCGGTAGAGGTTGTCAGCAGTAATTGGCGAGATGACTATCTCAAAAAACTGGACGATTACGAAGAGTTAGGGATTCGGGAGTACTGGATTGTGGATTATTTAGCCAAGGGTGCTGCTCGATATATTGGTACGCCCAAAGTGCCTACGCTATCAATTTATCAGTTGGTGGATGGAGAATACCAAGTCAGTTTGTTTAAAGGGGGCGATCGCCTTATGTCTCCCACATTTCCAGAGCTAGCGCTAATAGCAGAGCAGGTTTTCAAGGCAGGAAATTGAAATTTATTCAGATAGAATACTCAGGCGCACTGTCTCGCCATCTGCTAAAGGCTTGCCACTACGGATAACAAATCGCTCTCCTGGCTCGATTCCAGAAATAATTTCTACTTTGCCATTGGCACTATTGCCTATCTTCACCTCCCGCTTTTCTACCTGTGCCTGCTTTCCTTCCTCTTGGTTAGTAATAACAAATACCCTTGCTAAACTCCCCTCACCTATAACTGCTGATTGTGGCACAACGACTCGTGACCGACTAATGGATTGAAAGCTCACCCTTGCTAATAGTCCACTGCCAATCTGATTGTTGGGATTGGGAATTGTTACCTCTACTGGTACTTGACGAGCAGTAGAATCTGCGACGGGAGAAATCCGACTTACCTTTCCGGCAAAAGACTTCTGGGCAAAAGCATCTAATTTAACCTCTACTGACTGCCTCACTCGGATATTTGACAGATCTAACTCAGACACGGGAACAACTACTTTCACGCGGCTGAAATCCCCTATCTTGAGAACTTCATCGCCAGGACTAATCAAATTACCCGGCTCACTAACTTTTTCCAAAACCACCCCTGTTATAGGAGAAATCAGCCGGGCATAGGATTGGCGCTGTTGCGCTTGAGCAATAACTGCTTTTTGAGCCCCCACCCGCCCTAAGGCTGCTGCCACGGCTTGTTCTTCTGTGCGGATTTGCTCTTGGGCTGAAAGTACAGCCTTTTGAGCAACTTTCGCGGCTGTCTGAAATGTTTCTGCTTCTCGTTGAGAAATCCCTCCTATCTCGGCTAGTTCCGTATATCGTGCAGCATCGTTCTCAGCTTGCTGAAGTTCCACGCGAGCGCGTTCAAGCTGGATGCGGGCGTTGTTTACCTGAGCCTGAGTCCGGGCTAATTCTGATTGCAGCGCTGCTAGTTCTGCTTGCCCTTGACTTACTGCGGTGGCTAGCAAGGTATCATCGAGTTTCCCCAGGATTTGACCTTGGGTAACGCGATCGCCCACATCAACATTTAAGTTCAGGAGTCGGCCTTCTACTTGCGATCGCACAGACACTTCTTGGACGGGTTTGGTGGTGCCGATGTAGGAGGTGACTTCTTCAAGAAAACCAAGACGGGCGATGGCAACATCAACAGGGGTAATACCTTGTTCTGACTTCTCAGGCTGAGACTTTGTTGATTCTTGACTTTCCCGGAGAAAGCTACATCCAGTTAAAGGAGACAATAGAATCGCTAATGTCAACAGGAAGTTAAAAATAACTTTTTGATCTCCATAGGCACGACTTCCTCGCTTGTCTCGCTTCTTCATGAAGGTGACTGGCTGTCCCTGGGCTTGCAGCCACATTGCTGACTCCAGACCAAATTCACTACCAATGATCGGGATGTTCATTTTTCCTTTCCGATTGACCTAATTGGAGGATAAATGTAGCAAAAGCAACAGAAAAATTTAGAAAATTAATTATATCCAGTGGGGCGAAGTGATGCAGCTGCGTTTTGAACCTCTAAGGGCAAATCAAAGATTATGCCCTTAGATTCTGGAGTCGAGTTACCCCGTCTCCCACTCCTGTAAATTAAATAAACTTAGTTGTTTAGCAACCGGTTTGTTCGGCTTTACAGGATTCCCAGGCTCATCAGGCAACCCCAATGATAAATCCCTCAAAAGAGAGTCAGTTGATTCTGGCTTGGGCGTGACTTTCCGCGTGACTCGCGGTAGTTTTTT
>JBFRWF010000474.1:0-25423 GCA_051439465.1 Xenococcaceae cyanobacterium
CGCTAAAACAAAGGGCGGTACTCGCCTACGGCGAGATGGGTCCGCCTCGTTTATTTGGCCTAAGCGCCCGTCCTTATTATTTTGTTTGACAACGGGCGCTTAGCTCAAATATAGCGGGGGACTTCCCCCACGGAAAGTTAAATATGTACATAGGTTGAGCAAATTGACTTTCACTCTCAATCTGGTCAGTGGTTAGCTGATCTTCTCATCGGATCACACATATTGGTACGATGACTAGAAAATTTCTCACTGTGAGAGTTCCAGAAGAAGAACTGAAGATCCTTGAATCTTTTTGGACAAAGCACGAAGGAACAAAAACCGATGTTATTCGAGAAATGATTCGGTCTTTGGCGATTTCGGGTACATCGAATCCCCGAAATCGCCGTAGGGGGTCCATGTATCCCGACGCTCATCCTGTGGATAGAGCGCGGGACTTATCGCCCCCTACAACCCCCGAAAGTTAAACCTAACCAAAAAACTCCTGATTCTGCATGTGTTTACTTTTCACTTTCGCTGTTTTTCCCATATCTGCTATCTTGTAACGTATTACCAACCCCCTGGATAATGCCACGACCAATCAAGCCAAGACCTCTGCCAATGACTTTGGTGAGAACGTAGACTAAACCGCTGCCAAGAAAAGCCACTACTGCTCTCAGACGGGGTGCGATCGCGTCGCGAGTTTCCAGGGCAATGCTCATCGCCCAGGGGATTCCCCTCAGTTGGTTAAGTTCTTGTTGACGAGGGGCATAGATGAATAATTTTTTGATGCTGTTGTCGTTGAACCAAAACAAACGATACTGGCTTTCAAAAATTGTTTTAGGTTCTTCAAAGTATTTTTCTTGCCGATATCTCCAGGACAAATTATTGCGAAATCTGGCAATCTCTCTCGAAGATATAAAACGGTTATCATATAAATTTTGCTTAATTGTCTCTACTTCAGAAAAGTTATTTAAGATTATTTGCATAACTCCATTGGCAACCTGATTGATTAAGTTTTGGAGTAGAATCTCAGCCCTTGTCATAGCTTCAGGGGCTTCAGCTCGATAAGGGACATTATCTATCAATAATGGTTTTTCAAACAGCAAATAAGCAAGCAGTTCAACAGCCAGGGGAATTTTATCCAAAATTTCTGCCTGAATAATGACTGCATCTTGTAATAAAATATCGACTATTTTATCTTCATTTACTTCAACTGCGGGGGTGTAGTATTTGCTAAAGAAGTCAATGGTAGAAGACTGCCACAAATCTCGTAAAATCAGCGATCGCCTCTCTGGTAACTGCTCAGGGGTTACTTGTAAAAATCGCAATTCATCCAGAACCTTTCCGACTTGATTCAGGACTAAATAAAGCAACTCCCGTTTTTTATCTGCTTGGAGAATGTCAATTTCGAGAGGAACCCCCGTCAGGTTTTCCACATTTGACTGAATTTTAGCCAAGGTGTTATCAAATACTGCTGAAGTTATTGATTTTTCGGAGTGTATGGCCATCGGAAGCTCGGAGGATGAGGGGATGGGTATAAGAGCTTGTTCTCTTTGTTCGGAATTGGACTTCTCTGGAACAACAATTACTTCCACAGGCAAGAGTTGATTGACTAACCAGTGAGCTGCTAGGAGTTCTCTGTGACGTCCACTCCAAAATAGCCAATCGAACAGGGACAACGGAGAATTTTCTAGGTGGCTCCTCACCCCTGCCAAACTCTCTTCAATTTGTTGCAATCCTGACTGGCGCAGGCGGGAAAGCCATTTACTCCGGGGTACAAATTGAAGCAGTCGGGAGTCCTTGCTCCTGGGTGAAGTACCCAGTGCTTGCCAGCAAGCCTCACCTGATGCAACCTGACGTAAGGCTCGTACTATGTCCGAAATTGCTGTTCCTTTGGAACAATACCCTTCAACCCCAGATCCTTGTGCTGCTAATAATTCCTGCGGTTGTGATGTGGCACTGAGCAGAAAAATCCCCAAGGAAGGATACTGGCGCTTGAGCTGCTGACACAGTTGCAAACCGGAGACTTGCTCAGGGGAAGAACGCCCTAAACCTAGCTCTAAAACTACCAAGTCAGGAACTTGTTCTGCTAGCCTTTCTAAAGCAGCAGCAGCGGTATCGGCTTGGGCGATTACTTGCAGGTCAGTAAAGGATTCCAAGGCGGTGCAGAGACCAAGCCGGAAGATGGGGTCATCGTCAATCAGAAGTAGTTTAATCGGGCGATCGCTCACGAATCGTTACTGGTCATTGGTTATTAGCCATTAACTATTAACTTTAGCAAAATCGGGGAGAATCGTCCTTTTCTAGTAGTCAACCAATAGTCAAATAACAGAATAGCTAAGAGTGTCTAGGGCTTTCTTTCTTTATTTTTGTAGCCGTAGAAATCGATTCGATAGTCAGTGACCTCAACGCCAGTTTTTTCTTCGATTTGCTTAAGCAAGTCTCCTGGGAGTTCTACATGGACATCGATAATCTGGTGAGTATCTAGGCAATTTACATGGCTGTGAGAATCACTAATATTACCATAGAGCCTTCCATCACAGCGTTCCACACACTCAATAATTCCCTGACTGGATAGAGCCTCTAAATTTTGGTAAACCGATGTATGACCGATGGTTTTACCTTGTTGATTCAAGCGGTCATATATTTCTTTGGCTGACAGGTGTTCTTGAGCTTGCCAAAGCAGTTCGAGAATGAAGCGGCGCTGACGACTCAAGCGCATACCCAGCGCTTGACAACGATTTAGAGCATCTTCTAAAGAGCAAATTGGTTTTGTCTGTGCCCCTTGATAGTTCATAGTTGAGGCTTTTGAGTAATATACTAATACGAACTCATTACCAGTTTAACCTATATTTGCCCAGAATGTCCACCAAAGAACAAGCAAGGGTGCTGCGATCGTAACGCGGAAAAAGTCCGGAGTGAGGATTATTTATCTTCCCTCTCTTCGATGGAAATTGATAACTCCTCCCGCTCCGGAAGTTCTACCAGCTCGGTTTCAACTTGCCTGGCGGTTGTCGGTAAGAGCAGGGGCAATGGTTGGGGTTGCTCTATCCAGCAGCTAGCTACAGGCAGGGTATGCTCCAGATCTTCTAGGACTCTAGGAATCACCATGATGGAATTCAAGTCCCCAATTCGCTCAGCTTCGTACATTCCTGCCTCGATCGCGACGGCAACATTTGCCACTGAACCCCGAATAATGGCGGTACATAAAGCAGCGCCAGTGGTTTCATAAGATGCTAGCTGGACATCAGCAGACTTGAGCATCGCGTCAGCAGCACCGACCATTGCTGGAAACCCCCGTGTTTCCAGCAAACCAACGGATTGATTGCTCAGGCGAGAGTAACCCCGCTGTTGTTGAACTATTTCTGCCAAATGACTGCCGATGGGAAATACCGCTTCGAGGTTGGGCATGGGTCGGGGGATGACCAATTTAGAAATCAATTGTCCAAACCGTTCAGCAGTTTTAGCTCCCTCTTCTACGGCTAAACGAACATCGGCATTATTGCCGCGAACAATAGCTGTACAATAACCGCTGCCAATTTTCTCATATCCGACTAGGGTAACCCCTGCCGACTTGAGCATCATATCGGCAGTACCAACAATAGCAGGAAAACTCTGGGTAGATACTAAACCAAGGGCACTATCTCGGATGCGTTGCTGTTGCCTAATCGGTTTTCGAGAGGCAGGTAGTTTCGTTTGTACTTCCATACTTACAGGCATTTAACTTGCATATTCAACTTCCTGAATCAAAAGGGAACAAGGGCTCGAAAGGGTAACGGGGAACGGGGAACGGGGAACGTGACTACTATAGCAGTCCTATAAAGGGTTGTGAATCAAAACCCTACTCAAAAGGGAACTTCGGATCAGGGGACAGGGGGTAAGGGTTCTGGTCGTTTTATATTCGCGCCTTCGCGAAGCTTAGCGCGAATTATGTTTTGATTGACCACGACTCATTTAGGACTGCTATATTCCCCATTACCTATTCCCCATTACCTATTCCCTGCTCCCTGCTCCCTGCTCCCTGCTCCCTGCTCCCTGTTCCCTATTCCCTTTTCCCTGTGCCCTGTTCCCGGTTCCCTGTTTCCTACTCCAAGTGTAACGCCTTAAGTTGTTAACCTACTTTATTTAGCGACGAAAACTGCTGGGTATGATCGCCCGTTCTACTGAATCTCGGAAGGATTCGACGTTCTCGTTATAGTCAATAGGCAGCACTGCCACCACATTTTCATGGGGGCGAGGAATGATCACCCAGGATTCCAGGGTTGCGCCTTCGACACGTTTAACTGCTTCTATTCCAGCATCCATCGCGGTTTTCACCTCTGAAACATCCCCGCGGATGTTTATGTTAAAGCGAGCACTACCAACTCTGATGTAACCCACTAGGGTAACTCGGCCGGCTTTGACCATTGCATCTGCCGCTGCTAGGATGCCAGGGAAGCCTTTTGTTTCAATCGATCCAACCGCAGATTGAGCTGGCATAAGTAATCTCCTTAATTCAATAACAAATTAGCTAATTATTGTCTAATCTAGGACTAATCTCTACCTTATTTAAACTCGGAACTGTTCCACCTTCTCGGTGTACTCGATAGGCAAAACACAGACGACGTTTTCTGGGGGATTGGGGACAATGTAGTGGCTCATCACCTCACCGCCGTAGGTGTTATTCGCTGCCTCTAATCCAGCTTCAACTGCTGGTTTTACCTCAGAGATGCTGCCGCGAATCGCTACAACAAAGTTCCCCTTTTCTGCTTTATCAAAATAAACTAAAGTGACTCGACCCCCCTTAACCATCGCGTCTGCTGCCGCTAGCACTGCCGGAAAACCTAATGTCTCAATCACACCAACTGCAGTTGGCATTACCGCTCTCCTAGAGTAATTAAATAATGTTAAATCCATTATACTGAATATACTGACATAGTGATATTGAGATTGCTTCTCCATGCTTTTATGACTGAACAGCCTCAGGATACTCCACCTCCTAGCTATCAACTCTCTGAAGATGCCGCCCAGGAGTTACTGCGATCGCTGCGGCGCAAAGAAGGCAATTGGGTAGAATGGGGAAAGGCTTGCCAGAAGTTGCAAAAGGCAGGCTACAACCCGCAAAAGATTTTTGAAGAAACAGGTTTTCAGGCGAGCCAGCAAAATCAAATCATTGTCGCGGCACAAGTCTACGAAAGCATAGTTAAGGCTGGCGTGTCAGAGGAGGTGCGATCGCACTTGGTTGGTCCGCGCAGCGATATTTTATACGAGTTTCGCATTCTCAACCAGAAACAGCGCGCCGCTGCTGCCGAAATGGCATTAGAAAAGAAATTAGACCTGGATGGAGCACACGCAGTCGCCAGAGCCATCAAAGATTTCTCACGTCTATCCAGATTGCCGGAAGGATTTTCTAACCATCCGGGAGATGCAGTTGCCTATCAATGTTGGAAATGGGCGCGGGGAAAAAAGGATATTCAGGAGCGTTCCCGTCTGATTGCTCAGGGATTGAAATTTGCTCACTCCCAGACGGCTAGAGAACAAATTGAAAAACTGCTGACCGATTTTACTGTGGTGCCGCCCCGCAAGGCTCCCCTCTTGCCAGTATATCGGCTGGAAGCAGAGGAGGAACTGCCCCGCATCATTCCTTTTGCGGGTTCGCTGCCGCTGACGCGAAAAGAGCTGGAAGCTATTCCGATTGTTGAGGAGAGCGAACCCTTCCGGGGGGTAAAGTTTTCTGGGACTGGTGTTTTTGTTCCCCTCCCCGGCTGGCAGGCGATTTTGAAGGCAGAAGAGCCGGTGGCGATTTTGTGTCAAAGCGATGGATTGCCTCAGCTACTTTCTGGTAAATCCAAAGCAGTTTTGGTTGTGGTAGATAGGCGATCGCGCGAATGGAATGTTAACAGTTACTTTTTAGTAGAACAAGGAGAGCAGTTGGAATTTCAGTGGTTTGAACAATCCCCAGAGATTCCGATCCTCGGTCAAGTCATCCTCGTGCTGCGACCGAAAAATATTATCGATGAGAACGTGATTACAGAACCCTGGCAAATGGACGATTAGGGGTAAGCAAACCCGAACGGTAGATCCGGAATTTTTTATCTTAATCCAGAGCTAATGACAACTAAACGCATTCTGGTTATTGACGATGAATACCGCATCCAGCAAGTAACCAAGATATCTTTGGAGATGATGGCAGGATGGAAGGTGTTAACGGCTAGTTCCGGTAGTGAAGGCTTAGTTCTAGCTGAATCAAAGCAGCCTGATGCTATTCTCTTGGACATGATGATGCCCGATCTCGACGGAACCGAAACCTTAACGAAACTGCAAGCCAATATTGCTACCCAGCAGATTCCTGTGTTTTTATTAACTGCCAAGACGCAACCCATTGAACCGAACCAATTGGCCGAACTGGGGGTGACAGCAGTGATTAGTAAACCATTCGACCCCCTTAAATTGGCAAACTTGATAGCAGAGGCGTTGGGCTGGCATCTTTGAAGTCCTTAGTCATTAACTTCCCAACCCACTTTCGGCATGGTTCAATATGTAGAGTGGCAAAGTAACACATAGGGGTGTTAGTCTGGGGAACTTTTAGAACTTTGTCCCTCCTCCGGTGTCTCCCCCTGCTCCCCCTGCTCCCTACTTTTGCCTTTTGCATGCAAGCCTTTTGCCTTTGAGCGAAGCGAGTCCCTGCTCCCTACTTTTGCCTTTTGCATGCAAGCCTTTTGCCTTTGAGCGAAGCGAGTCCCTGCTCCCGGGAGCTCCCCCTGCTCCCTACTTTTGCCTTTTGCATGCAAGCCTTTTGCCTTTGAGCGAAGCGAGTCCCTGCTCCTCCTCTAAGCGTGTTACCCTATTTTGAACCATGCCTCAATTTCTTTCCCTCTGAATCATGCTAACCACCAAAATCCCGTTATCCAAAGCCCCAACCTCACCACCCCTGCGACTGTGGACAGTGGAGGAATATCACCGCATGGCTGAGGTGGGAATTTTGCAGCCAGATGAAAAGGTGGAATTAATTGCTGGACAAATAATTAGAAAGATGAGTCCTCAAGGAAGCCCCCACGCGGCAGCCATTACTCGCACCAATAGATTGTTTGGTAAGGGTTTGGGAGATGATGTTTTAGTTAGGCTACAACTTCCGGTTCAACTGAATGATTTTTCCGAACCTGAACCGGATATTGCGGTTGTCACAGCAAATCCCCTTGATTATGATGACCATCACCCCACAGCAGAGGATGTGTATTTGATCGTGGAGATTGCTGATAGTACCCTGAAAAGTGATTGCGAGGTAAAGGGAAAAGATTACGCGAGGTCTGGTATTGAGGATTATTGGGTGTTAGATGTGAATAATCGTCAGTTGTATGTCTATCGAGAACCCACTGAGGAAGGGTATCAGAGGGAGGTTATTCTTGGGAAAAATGAAGCGATCGCACCCCTCCAATTTTCTGATTGTGTGATTAAGGTTGCTGAAATGTTGCGACCAGTGGATGGGGCTTAGCTGACACTCTCCGAAATTCTATGATCTTGTTGGTAAATTCGTAATCTCTTTATAATTCAGTTGTATGACACAACTGCTTGAACTTATCGACTCTACCATTTTTATTATGCTACAAGGGCTGAAACTCCTATTATCTCGTCATAATTTGGTAACTTTTGATACATAAGCATAGTAATTGTGGTAGAGCCGGACTTTACGCTTTTATTAATCAAATTTACTGTATCTACACAATATCTGCACAATTACTCATTAAACTAATAAGGGTTACACGCACCGAACCTGGTTTCTGCTTAAGTACTAATACCGTATAACCAAGGCACGACCGGGACTTTACCCCTGTATAAGCTTGGATTAATCGTAATTTATCGGAAAAATTTTGAAAGAGTTGATATGACAACTCAGTGTAAATTGGGAAGTTATTTCTTATAGACAATTTGCACCATTCTCACTAATCCTCCTTATTGCGTTTTCTATTTTCACAAAAACTGTAGCTCCTGAGATTTGTCAGTTAACCAGTATGAAGTTAATAAAACAGTTGACCCCTTCTCCATCTGTGTGGACTTGGCCAAGCCGATCAGTCACAGTAGTTATCCCTGCTTTTAACGAAGAGGGAAACCTGGAGAGGCTGCTGCTTTTCTTGGAGCAAACCTTCCAAGATCTTGGTTTTACCTTGCCGGTTCTCTTAATTGACGATGGCAGTACAGATAAGAGTCCTCAAATCCTTGCTCGTCTTAGTCAAGAATATGAGTTTTTGAGGGTTATTCGCCATCAAAAGCGGCGAGGTGTGACCGAGGTGTGGAAGACAGCCTTAGCCCATGTTACAACTGATTGGCTCTTTTGGGGACAAGCCGATTTAGAGTCCGATCCCCGGACAGATATACCCTTGCTGCTGTCAGCCTGGAGTCCTGGAGTAGATGCCGTAGCCGGTTGGCGACAGCATCGTGGAGACGGCAAAGTTTGTGCTTCCAAATTCGCCAACACCGTTTGTCGTTTGGTATTTGGTTTGCAAATTCACGACATGAACTGGATCAAACTGGTGCGTCGGGATTTATTGTCTACTCTGCTTCTAAAACGGACTACCCATCGCTACCTGCTGCCAGTTCTAGCGGGTCAGGGCTATAATATAAAAGAAGTGCATACCCCCTGGCATCCTCGATATTCTGGGAAGACTAAATTTGGTCCGGGACGTTTAATTACTTCAGCGATCGATTTTACCAAGTTATTAGGCTGGTGGTACAGAAGTAAGGTACTCCAGACGCTAACCGCATTGAGCGAGGCAAGCAGAAAACAACTATTATGGAACTTCAAGGTAAACATATTTTAGTTGTCACTTCCGTCTATCCTCTCACACCTGATGGCAATCATGGTGCTTTCGTGCGGGAAGCGATTTTACGGTTGCAACCCACAGGAGCTAAGTTTACAGTTTTTGCCCCTGCATATGAGGCTTGTAAAAGCTACTTGTTAGACGGGGTTAAAGTCTATCGCTTTCGCTATTGCCCGAAGCGGTTTGAAAATCTGGTGCGCGATGGCGCTCCCACCAAGATTCAAAGGCAGCCTCTTTATTTGATCGCTGCTGCTCTATACATTCTTCTTGGTACTTTCCAACTGTTTTGGGTGTGCTTTCGCCAACGACCAGACCTACTCCATATTAATTGGCCTTTTCCTCATGGATTGATGGCTTTGCCAGCCAGCATATTACTGGGCATTCCGATGGTATTCAGTTTCCACGGCGGTGAACTTTTGCTGGCAAACAAGTTCGGCTTTGTGGCAGATATCCTCCGCTGGCTATTGCCCATGACCAGTGGTGTTACAGCTAATTCTTCTTTTACTCAAGGGTTGATTCGCAAACTTTACGGTGAATCGGTGACTATCATCCCCTATGGTCTGACCATAGAGGCTAAACCAGCTAAGGTTCGTCAGTCTGAGGAGGTGCCTAGGCTACTGTTCGTAGGTAGGCTAGACGAGCGCAAGGGTTTGCGATATTTGTTGGAAGCTCTCCCTTTAGTCTTGGCTGAGGAGCCTGTACGTTTGAGGATTGTGGGCAAGGGGATTTTGGAAGCAGAGCTGAGATTCCAGTGCCAAGAATTGGGTTTAGATACAGTGGTGGACTTCTTGGGTTTTGTTACTAAAGAAAAACTGGCTCAGGAGTATGCCGACTCTGATATTTTTGTCTTGCCTGCCATAGTGGACAGCAAGGGTGACACTGAAGGATTGGGAATCGTAATGATTGAAGCTTTAGCCCATGCCAAACCAGTTGTTGCCACGGCAGTAGGGGGGATTCCTGATGTCATCCTTTCGGGAACAACTGGTTTGCTAGTACCTGAAAAAAACCCATCCGCTCTGGCACAAGCTATCCTCACATTCCTCCGGGATCCAAAAGTAGCAGCAGAAATGGGGCGCAAAGGTTTGTCCGATATCCAAGAGCGGTTTAATTGGGCTCGCATCGTTCCCTTGTGGGAGAAGGTTTTTATCGCTGCGATAAATGGTTCATTCTCTGCTAAATTAAAATTGCTCTAGACTGGGATTGGTCTGCAAACCTCTAGAAGGGTAAAGTATACTCTAGCATTGCTCCGGGGACTGAAAGTCCCCGGAGCAATAACGGCTTAGAATCCCCCGTTTTCAAAAGGGGGAGATGTCAATTTTGCAGGATTTCAGGGAACTCTATAACTGTAGCTCGCCAGAAAGTCAATCAACTAGGATAGCTGCGACTTTATTCAGTATTTGATTAGATGAATTCCTGCCTGTGTGACTAGAAACAATGATTCCGTCTAAATCTTGGCGCTCCTGTATAGTTCTAACTATTCTGGTAGCCGCTCCCTTAGGAGTCATGGCAATTCTCACCATAACTGTTCTCTGGCCTAATTTGAACAATCCAGAGTCCAGATTTTACTCATCTGGCATAGGATATCCCGCTCGGCAACGCTCGGCTGGCAAACCTATTGAAGTCCAGACTGTAGCAGTGGAGTTAACAACTGTGGAGGACAGCCTAGCGGCTCCGGGTGAATCCGTACCTCTTCAAGAGGTAAATGTTCGTCCTGAGGTAACAGGGATAGTCGCAGAGGTTTACGTTTTGGAAGGGCAAGAGGTGCGCCGAGGTCAGCCTCTGGTTCGCCTACACCAGTCTGACTTTAAAGATAGGGTGAAACGAGCCCAAAACGACCTGGCGATCGCCCAAGCGCAACTTCAGGCTTTGGAAATTTCGTCAAGGGCAAGATTGCGGGAATTAGAAAACGATGTTAGAGCAGCTCGAGCAAGGCGAGATGAGGCGAAAGCTAGACTTGAAGAAATAGACTCATTAGCAGAGGAGCAAAGAAAAAACCGTATTGAGACGGCTCGGATCAAGCTGGAGACTGCCAAAAAGAGACTGGAGGAAAGTAGAATCTTAGCAGAAGAGGGAGGCATTGCCCGGTTTCAGCTATATGAGGCGGAGGATAATTATGCTGATAGCAAAAGAGAACTGCTGGACGCTCAACAAGGAATTTTTGATGACCAAAACAACCGATTCATCAACAGAGACTTTTACCTTACAAGAGAAAAAGAACTGATTGATGCCCAGCGAGCCTTGAAGCTTGCCCGAGAAACTATAGATAAAGAACTGGATAATGCGCGACTAACGGTCAAAACCCGAAGAATAGAGCTAGAGGAAGCTACGAGAGACTTAAATAGAACGGTAATTTATGCCAGTACTGATGGTCTTGTTAGTAAGTTGAATATTCATAGTGGAGATTTTATAAATACGGGTTGGGGCTACAATGACCCTCTGCTCACACTGACCACAAATATTGTCTTTAAAGCTTTCATTGACCAAGCACGACTCAATGATGTCCACATTGGTGACAAAGCTGCGGTTCGCTTGATAGCTTACTCTGGACGCATTTTTAGTGGACGGGTAATCAAGATCAATCCTACCGTTGAAACCGAGACTATTAGATCCCGCAGCGTTGGCGTTGATCGACAATATACCTATTCGGTGTGGATCACTGTGGATGAGATCCAGATGGCACCGGGGTTACAAGGCTATGTTCAGTTCGACCAAGGCAAAAGTACCTTAGTCGTCCCAGAAAGTGCCGTTACTCATTTGTCTGGCGGTGAAGGCATGGTAATGGTAGCCCAGGAAGGTCGAGCCGTCGTCAAGAAAGTGAAGCTAGGGAAGACATTTGATAACCAGCGGGAAGTTCTAGAAGGCTTGAGACTAGGAGAGCAGGTCGTACTCCATCCGAGAGCCTTGGAGCCTGGTGATGCTTTGGCAATAGCCCCCCTCGAAGATGACATAGATTAATATTCGAGTCCCCCTAATAAATAGATCGAGAATGGATAAAAAAACTATCACAAAACTCCGTAGCGCTGGGAGGAAAATCTTAGAAATTTGCTATAAATTTGCAACCTACTTTAACTGGTTTAATCGAGAAAAAATCACCTTTTTAATAGGTTTAACATCTTTAGTAATAGGAGCATTTTTCCCATGGTATAATTTGCCGCCACAAGCTTTATATACATTTGAAACTAATCTTGTTTTGGCAAATATAGGAAGGGGTTTTGCAGCTTTATTGGCTATAATAATTTTGGCGTTCGCCATATGGTATGGCATCAGCCGTGTTCCCCGTTTACCTTTGTGGGGAGGATTGGTAGCCGTCTTACTCTTCCCCTATCTCATCACCACCTGGTCTCCTACTGTGACCTTTTTGGCGACAGCTTACTACGATCAGCAGATGCGTGTATCCGAGCATGTGGAAGAAAATTTTCCTGAGGTTCAGGCACAGTGGAAACAGAATATATCACTGGAAAAACCTATACCGATAACGTCAATATTTGAGTTTTCCATCCAAGACAGCCGCTTTTTTCAAATCTCCTCATGGGATAGGGTTTTGCTCGATGGTTTTGGCTACAAAAACAGTTTCTTCGCCTTCATTGGTAGGGGCTGGAGTTTTACAACGATCGGTCTAGTGACTACCTTAATGGGACTTTATCTGGGATTAGAGAAAGCTCCGCTAAAGGCTTTCTTACAAGACATGAACCGAATTCTACCTGGGGTTGGATTATTGCTAGGATTCATATTCCTTTCTTTGGTCTGGGTCAATATCGTAAATCATCAACTAGATACCCTGTTTGCCAAAGGTGAGTACCACCAAGTTGTAGCTACAAGCAAGACCCTCGCATCTTGGTATCCGCCCTTAAGGGGGGATGAGGCATTCCTCAAGCGCATGGCAGAAGCAGGATTTTATGGGAATGAGCCAGATCCAGCTTTGATTAACTTTACTAAGGGAATAGAACGCTATCGTGTAGGAGACTATTTCAAAGCAGAAGACTACTTTCAAAGGTCTTTGACTCTCCAACCCAATCTCTTTTTAGTTAGGGAGTATCTTGCCACTACTTTCCTCAATGAAGGCGTTGAATACTTCAACACCCCCAATCTCCCTTACAGTCCTCACGGTCATAACTACCCTAACTTCGCCAACACCCCCTTTAATCCCATCGCTCCCAACAACCCCAGCGCCATCAACAACCGCAAGCCCAGTTGGGCAGCAGAACATTTTGAGAAGGCATTACAAGTATTCCCAGGACATATTTCAGCGCTCTATGACCTGATGTTGACAACGGCTGTCAATGCTCAATTCAACAAGTCAGCCGAGATTGCAAGAGAGATTATAGCGGTAGAGCAATACTTCCAGCAACCTAACAACGGTCTACTCGGTCAAGCTTATCTGCACTTAGCTTGGGCTGACTATCACAACGAAAGCAATCTCTCCCAAGCCTGGAAACGATATCGCCAATCTATTGACACTAGGAGTTGGAAGCAATCTGTGGAGGCGGGACAATGAAACCTTTAGAGCGTTGGATTTCATTGGGACTGGTTTTAACTCTGGGATTTTTGCTAGGGATGTTGGGTTTTTCTGTATGGGATAAAATGCCCTCTCCCCTAGAGCCTGTTGCTTGGTCGACTGAAGCGCAATGGATTGCCCCGCCGGAGCCGAGTTATCGTTTTTATGCCCGTAAAACCTTCTATATCTCCGATACTGTGCAGGCGGGTTGGCTGCGGCTGAGTGCAGATAATGATTTTGTCTTCCATATTAATGGGCGGCAGTCGGTGGTGAGGGAAAATGGTGCCCTCAATAGTCCTCAAGGTTTAGCTTATCGACGCAAGGTTCCCTTCCAAGATGCCAATGATAGTATTAGGTACAATGCGAACACAGGACTAAATTACTTATTCGCCAGTTCCCGAGATTGGAAGTTGACAGTCTATGTAGACCTGACTTCTTACCTGCGTCCTGGCAAAAATGTTATTGCTCTAGAAATTCAAAAAGGACAGAAAAATGCTCGTTTGGCAGTCGAGGGTGTTGTTTATCCTGACGGAAAGTCATCTCAAATTTACCTGACGACAGGAGCAACCCCTTGGCGAGTCTCGACTCTGCCCGAAAACCGCCAATCGCTCCGCTGGTTCCACCCTGGTTTTTCAGATGAAAGCTGGCCCTATGCAGTGACAATTGGTCCTGTTCGAGAAGCCACCTACAGTCGTTTGAGCCAGCACATCTTTGACCACCGACTACAGGGGAGTTGGATCGCGGGAACTGAGAGTTCTCAGGGAGAGGTATGGCTCAGAAGTTCGTGGCGGGTACCCCAGGAGCGCAAACGTGCCTTCATTCGTTTGGCAGGAGAGGGGGAGTATGCCTTGCTAATCAACGGTCAGCTCGTCAAGCGCTACTCCGAGTATTTTGGAAAGAAGTTACATGTGTTTGAGGTGACGAACTTTCTGCAAACTGGCGTCAATACTTTGGCAGTGCGTTTGGCTCGTCCCCTCGATCCAGATTTGTTATCAGCTCACAAAGATCCTCTTGGTTTTTTCTTAGATGGTTGGGTAGAAACAAATGAAGGTAAGATAACTGCGGCGATCGCCACCGACAACACGTGGACTACTTTGACTCAGCCTATAGCTGGTTGGGCAGAAGGTTCCGGTGAGGGGCAATCTGTTACTCTCCTGAGACCACTAAACCCGCAAGAGCTTCAGCGCAATTTTGAGGGCAATGCCTATCTGCTCAACTATCCCGAACAGCTCTGGCACCAGAGTCTTTGGTACACCGGAGGTATTGTCTGTGCTTTAATTTTAGCCTGGATTCTGGGCCGATTTTGGCTGAATCGCTGGGATGGCTGGTGGGATGGCTTTAGTGCTGGGGCAGGGCTACTGCTGCCGGGAACTTTGTTCTTAATCTGCATTGGTTTACTCAAACACCGCTATGCAGAAGCAGAAATAGGGTTACTTTTTGCTCAACCCCACACCAATTCCCTAATTTTGCTTGGGTTTGCGATCATTGTCTTGCTGACGTTGCTGTGGAACCAGATTGGGCAAAGCTCAGAGACACTGTCTCTTTGGAGTCTATGGTTTTTCTTAGGTCTGTTTGCCTGTATTGGTTTGGGCTTAGCAGTAGGGGTATCTGTCCTCCTCATCCTCCTGGTTCTTGGTATAATTTTGACTTTGACTCTGCTTGGTTTGCGCAGATGCTGGCAAGTTCGAGAGGGTTACATAGCTCTGCGGAAGGCATGGCCAGCTTGGGGTCATTGGGTTTTATTGGTCTTGATTGTCGGTATCGGTTTTGGTCTGAGGGCCTATAAACTGGGTTTTATAGACTTGGATTCCGATGAAAATGTTTCTTACGACGCAGTTAGGGGCATCCTCCGCACCGGCGCTCCCATAGCAACTTCTGGTATTTGGTACACTCGTGGACCTTTCTATCACTACCTACTAGCTCTTTGGTTGTGGATAGTGGGAGATTCTGCCGTCAATGCTCGCTTTCTGTCTGTGCTTTGGGGTACAGCTACTCTGGTTTTAGTCTATTTCTTCGCACATAGAGTTACTGGAAAGGTCTGGATTGCCCTAGTGGTGACAGCGATTTTGGCTATAGACCCTTGGCACCTTTGGTATTCTCGGTTTCTTCGTTTTTACCAGCTTGTACAATTTATGACCATTCTAACCTTCTGGTCGTTCTTAAAAGGGTTTGTCGAGGGAGCCGGAAGGTTTTATCAGTATATCTTTTTCATTGCTTTAACTTTAACTCTACTGACCCAAGAGGTGACCGTAACGCTACTGCCTGGGTTGTTTATCGGATTCCTTTACTTCTATCGCCCCTTTAAGTTGTCCAATGACTGGCCGATTGTCCTGGGTAGCATGACGACCCTAGGAATTTTCGCCTATAACATCATTTTCTTTTCCATCAAATGCCTGACACCCTGGGTAGCATTATCTACTAGCACGGCCTCTTATCTTAAACCTCATCTGTTGAATGTCACGGGATTTGTTGCTAGTTTTTTTGTCGGTCCTGGTAGACTGCAAATACTTTATAGCTTGTTTTTCTTTGGAGGTTTGGTGTTCTTCCTCAGACGGCGGGATGGGAAATCGGTTTTCTTGTTTAGTAGTGTCTTGATTAATATAATCGTTCTGACAATTCTGACTTATCAGACTGCTGAACGCTATGCCTATTCTGTTTATCCTTTGTTTATTTTGCTGTCTGTCTACAGTGCTATCTGTATAATGCAGAGCTTAGGGGAGAGGGTGCAGTCGGTCTTGGATGGCGTGCTGCCTGTACGAGCGATCGCATTGTGTTGTCTTGCTCTACTGTTGGTCAGCAACATACAACCGGCCAGAGTGTTAGCTGGCTATCAACATTCAATTGCCAGACGTAACACTGAGATATTTGAGTATATACGAACTCACAAACAACCAGGAGATGTAGTTATCTCGCCTACGCCTTCTTTTGGACCAATTAATCTGGGGCGGGTAGATTACTTCCTCTTAGGAACTTTTTATTTCGATGCAACGTATTGGCATGACGGTAGGTTAATTGATCGTTGGGGGGGTGGCGTAATAGTTAGTAATTTAGATCAGATAAAGCGCATTCTAGAGAAGTCCGAGCGCGTCTGGATTCATGTGGACGACGCTAGACAAAGTAGACTTAGCGCTCAAATGCTCGAATATATCCAAACTTTGGGTAAACCTGTCTATGACACTTTTGGTGCGAGCCTGCGTCTGTGGCAGCCAGAAGATGGAATACTCCCTCACTCACCTAATCAAGGTAAAGACTTAGGCGCTTACTGACTAATTAGTCATTAGTTCCTAGTCCTTAAACTAATAACTAAGGACTAACCCTGACAATAATTTCTGAAGCAATAAACATGAAATTGAAACCAATTGTAGTTCTCAAGATCATGGTGAGTCTGGGTCTACTTGCGCTAGTATTCACCCGTGTAGATCTGAGCCAAGCCTGGATACAGTTTCAGGCTCTCTCTTTGCCCTTTGTAGCCTTTGCCCTACTTTACTACACAGGCTTGCAATGGTTGAGTTGTCTCCGCTGGCAGGTAGTCCTGTGGTCTACTAACCATTCAGCTCCAATGGGTAGTCTGCTCAGCAGCTATTTTGCCGGGATGTTTCTCAACATCTTTCTTCCCGGTGCTCTGGGTGGGGATGTCTACCGAGTCTATCGGGTGGCTCAGAAGACGAAAGACTCGGAGGCGGCACTTGTATCAGTATTTCTAGAGCGATTTACAGGTCTTGCTGCTCTATCTGCTCTGGCTGTGTTGGGTTTGCCCCCTGCTTTTAAGGTGGTGGGACGTTGGGATATTATTCTGCTCTTCTTTACCTGTGTCGGAGCCTTAGTGGGAGGAGTGTTGCTAATTGTCAGTCCCAGGCTATTAATTTGGGCAGAGCCATTGTTACAAAAGCTACGCCTGAGTAGTTTGGCAGCTCGCTTCGCCAAAATCCAACTTCTGCTAAGACAGTTTGCCCAACACCCTCAAGCCTTGGCTTTGTCAATGGGGCTTTCATTTTTACTACAGTTAGGCATTGTCTACTATCACTATTTAGTAGCCCAACAGCTAAAAATTCCCATTTCCTATTTAGAACTTTTAGTATTTATTCCGATTATCGTAGTTGTCACGTTGCTCCCCATTTCTCTAGGAGGACTGGGCGTAAAAGAAGGGCTGTGGGTGTATTTGTTCAGTCGGATTGGTTTAACTGCGGAGCAAGCTCTGTTGCTATCTCTCACGATTACCCTGCTGAGTTGGCTGTTGAGTTTGCCTGGAGGGGTCATCCTGCTTTTAGATTCGGCAGGGTTTCAACAGATTAGAAAGGGAAAGACCAGTGATTAGGGATTGGGCTAGTAACGGTGTTGAAAAAGCAATGGTTATCCATTTGGGTAGTTCTCATTTTTTTTGCCAATGAACTCGACATAAACTACGTTCTTGCGCCCGGAGTAGTTCATCCGGTAAAACAAAGTAGGCAATCGAATGCTCAACTATCCCAAAAAACCGACTTTGACCATGAATCAACCGATTTAATTGCCAATGTTCTCTACAGAAGACCAGCGAGTTTGTACTATGCCATGGCACCCAGTGGCGCTAACGGTGTAAATGCTTGTTGGGAGCGCAACCAGACGGGGGAGTGGTACATCGAGGCGCAGAGAGCAGGTGAAGTAGCAGTGATTGGTGGGTTAATCAAAAATGATCTGGCGGCGATCGAGGCGGGATTCAAGATGTTTGACTGGGGATTCGCCCGCCAAGCTGTGGATGGGAGTTTCCAGAGAACAGGCGATCGCTTTCACAGTACCTCTTTGTTTGTGCAAGCGGTAGCTCACACCCTCTTGGTGATTCAACAATCTCCCCAGGCAAAAGAGTACGCCGATAAAGTTGCACATTACACACCTTTAGTGCATCGCGCCGCTCGTTGGATGATTCAACCAGAGGTTTGGAGAAGAGGAATCAAGCACAATCAACCCTTCACCCATCGCCGTTATTTAGTTGCTGCTGCTTTGGGGCTTACGGGCAAGCTTGCGGGCGATCGCGAATTGATTGACTATGCCCGCCAGTCAATTGAGGAGGGCTTATCTCTACAGCGTCCAGATGGCGTTAATCCGGA
Organism: Xenococcaceae cyanobacterium; assembly: GCA_051439465.1. Classification (GTDB taxonomy): domain Bacteria; phylum Cyanobacteriota; class Cyanobacteriia; order Cyanobacteriales; family JBFRWF01; genus JBFRWF01. The sequence continues at coordinate 18,351 of JBFRWF010000474.1, forward strand.
AAGAGGGGGTCATGACAGCAGTTACCAAATGGCAGGTGTAATCTATGCAGCGCGATGGGTGACTTACCTTCCAGACGATCCTCTAACCCCTAGGGTGATAGAGATGATCGAGGGGGCGCTGGCATGGGAGGAGAGCAGAATCCTGCCTTCGGGAGAAATCAGCAGCCAGGGGAATACCCGCACAGGGGGACAGGAAAGTGTACGGATTGGTCAGGTTAAAAAGATAAATCAAAGGGAAGTGCTTCGAGGGTTTGCCTACTGGGCATCTGTGACTGGCAATCCAAGGTGGATAGTGATCGCCAATAAAATAGTGCAATTCTACTACACAAAATAAATATTCAGAATACCTGGAATTTAGCTAACTGAGCGCTTTCGGAGAAATGCTATCTTTTTCTTGTTTTTCAGGAGTAAGCCAAGAGCGAGGACGGCAAAAGCAGCGACGGTGCTAGGCTCAGGTACAGCAATAACTGTGGTGGAGATGGAGGTACCATCTGCCTTTTCTAGTTGGAGTGAAGCGCCTGTTATGATCGCGTCATCGTGATAGATCCATGGGATGACGTTTTCGGCATTGCGGATCCTGTGATCCTCCTCGGTTCCAATCCACCCTCCTTCTCTGTCGTCAAAAAATGGATTTGTGTGGGGAGTATCGTCAGAGAAGGTAGGAAGGAGATCGCTAGATGTGAAGCCATGGTCTAATAAATTAATGGAAACCTCGGCGAATTCTCCAACTTCAGGAATACCTGGTATATCAGGTACGTTAATGATCTTCGCCCCCATAGGTGTAACTTGGCTTCCCAATCCAAATCTTCTTCCTCCATATCCTGGAATTCCAAATCGGTCTGTGGTGACTCTTTGATTAGTAATCCCAATATCCGAAAAAGTGAGCTGAGCAGAGGTCAACTGCGCCGACGAATCAAGAAATGCTTGAAGATTTGGGTCGTTGTTGAAATCAAAGCTCCAGGCAATGGTCTCATCAATGCCATTACCCAAAGTTGTGTTTTGCCCGCTACGGGTGAGCGTCATATCCCTTACCGTTAACTTTTCGCCTAGTTGGGCATTTTCGATTTTCACTCCGTAAGGGTTAGAAAAGGTAGCTGCTAAGGCTGCCCTGTCAGGCATTACGGCGAAGCTCAAGGCAGTGCCAGCAGCAGCAACTGCCAACTTTTTGAACGTGCTAGTCATTTAAGAACCCCCCCCCCTTTCTAGTATTTTCAATGCGATCGCTGGTAAATAGTCGCCGATCCTGAGACTGGACTCTGATAGATTTACCATATATACTTTAAAAAATACCTCAGCCAAATTGCTGAATTTTGGGCCTGGTTCAACCCGCTTTTCATATCTATAATTTAAGTTTAGTTAGCAAGTTGTGCAGAAATTGTGCAGATACAGTCAACTTTATGGATCTGCCGTACTTGTTATGCTATTTAACCCTGAAAGCCTGACTGGGCAAGTTTTGCATCTTAATATCCTTTTCGCTCTAAGCTTTGCCCTGTCAACTCAGCTTGATGATTAGCCTTGGATTTCAATCCAAGGCCGTGATAACTGATAATTGATAACTGTTAACTGATAGAGGCTTTAAGTTACCTCGAAGCATTTCGCATAGGTATCAAATTAGTAGCATAATGCTATTATTATGGTGTAGGACTGGGGTACAGGATGGTGAATTTAAGTCTACGGGATGTTCCTGATGAGCTTTACCAGCAGGTAAAGAAGATTGCTGAAAGTGAACGCCGCTCAGTTAATCAACAGCTTTTGGTACTCCTGGAGCAAGCTGTACAGTTACAGAGGCGACCTAAGGCTGATGTGTTAGAACGAATTGATAGACAAAGAGAAGCGATCGCAGCTCGTGTGGGAATAATGTCTGATTCGGCTGAACTCCTGAAAAAGGATCGGAGTCGCTAATGCTGCTGGTTATTGATAGTAGTGTTGTGGCGAAGTGGTTCTTTTTGGAGCCATTAACTGAGCAAGCGCTAGCTGTTCGCCGGGATTGGGCGTTATCTGCTGTAGAGCTGATAGTACCAAAACTGTTGCTTGTGGAAGTTAGTAATATTATCTGGAAGAAACAACGAGTTGGTTTGATTACAGAAGAAGAGGGAACGAGTGCAATCGCTAATCTGCTAGCACTGGAAATTCATACAGTTGATCCCCAGGCTATTTTACCGAGAGCCTATAGCTTAGCTAGATTGTTTGACCGGACTGTCTATGATGCGCTTTATTTGGCTCTGGCGGAGCAAATGGGAGCCAGGTTTATTACAGCGGATTTGCGTTTGTACAATGCAGTGGGTTCTTCTCTAGAGTTTGTCGATTACTTGGCTGGCTACTCAAGGATTTCCAGCAGTTAGCAAGCTCACGCCTAGAGCATCGGTCTAGTAATCATAATTATTTGTAGGGGCGAAGCATTTGGGCAATAATTTATGACCCAAACCCTAGAATTTCTGTCCAAATGCTACTCTTCGAGAAGGCTTCGCCTACACCCGATCAGGTCTAGAACTGCTGACGGAATATTACTGAACCGGCGTTCTAGAAACGCGAGGCTTCGAACCGTTCCAGGAACTTAACCTGCAACAATTAAGGACAAAGGACAAATTAAGGTGGACAGTACCCACCCTACTAACTTTGCACTAGGATTGAGCTTCTTCGACTTCCGCTACAATCAATAGCGTTTTCAGGACAGAATCGGGATTGAGGCTCATAGAGTCAATGCCAGTTTCCACGAGAAACTGAGCAAACTCAGGATAGTCGCTTGGCGCTTGACCGCAAATGCCGATCTTGCGACCGTTTTTCTTCGCTGTTTCAATCGCCAGCTTCACCATCCGCTTGACCCCTTTATTGCGCTCATCAAATAAATTAGCCACTAAGGCAGAATCGCGGTCAAGACCTAGAGTTAGCTGAGTGAGGTCATTGGAACCGATAGAGAAGCCATCGAATACCTCGCTAAACTCATCTGCCAGTATTACGTTGTTGGGCAACTCACACATTACATAAACCTGCAAGCCATTAACACCCCGTTCTAACTTGTGTTTCGCCATTTCTTCTAACACGCGCCGCCCTTCTTCCGGCGTGCGGCAGAAAGGAATCATCGGAATGACATTGGTTAAGCCCATGTCGTCCCGCACTCGCTTGAGAGCTTGGCATTCCAGGGCGAAGGCTTCGCGGTATTGTGGGTCATAGTAGCGCGACGCACCGCGCCAGCCCAGCATTGGGTTTTCTTCCTTTGGCTCAAATTGCTTACCGCCCAGAAGGTTGGCGTACTCATTAGTTTTGAAGTCCGACAGACGCACAATTACTGGCTTGGGATAGAAGGTGGCTGCAATCATGCCCACCCCTCTGGCTAGCTTATCGACAAAGAACTGGGGCTTGTCCTCGTAGTGTTTGGTTAATTCAGCAATTTCGGCTTTAACGGATTCATCTTCCAATTTGTCGAAGTGAATCAACGCCAATGGATGTGCTTTAATGTGGTTGGCAATAATAAATTCTAAGCGGGCTAATCCCACTCCATCACAGGGAATGCCTGCCAAAGAAAAAACTTGCTCGGGATTGCCCACGTTCATCAAGATTTGGGTGCGGGTGCGAGGCAAGTCTTCCAGGGTTGTCTCTTTGACTTCAAAGGGTAGCAAACCCAAATAAACGCGACCTTCTTCCCCTTCGCAACAAGAGATGGTAACATCTTGACCAGTTTTCAGCACTTCGGTGCCATTGCCGCAACCAACGATCGCCGGGATACCCATTTCACGAGCAATAATCGCGGCGTGGCAAGTGCGCCCACCCTGGTTGGTGACGATGGCACTGGCTTTTTTCATAATCGGTTCCCAATCCGGATCGGTGCGGTTAGTTACTAACACTTCTCCGGGTTTAAACAGGTGGATTTTGCTCACATCCAGAATGACGTGGACTTTCCCCTGACCAATGGCTGCACCGACGCTGCGACCAATTGCTAATACTTCGCTGTGCTCTTTTAGTTGATAGGTTTTGAGGACACTGCTAGATTTCTGGGATTGAACGGTTTCGGGACGCGCTTGGACAACGAACAGTTCCCCTGTGATACCGTCTTTTGCCCACTCAATATCCATTGGGGTGTAGGAACCGCGCACCTGGGAATAATGGTCTTCAATCTGAACTGCCCATCGTGCCAGTTGTAAAATATCGTCATCACAGACACAGAAACGCTCCCGGTCTACTTTTGGAACCGACACATTTTGAGTCAGCTTCGAGCCACCCATATCATAGACCATTTTGATTTGTTTGCTGCCCATCCGTTTTGCCAGAATCGGTTGGTAGCCTTCCCTGAGGGTGGGTTTGAAAACAACGTATTCGTCTGGGTTGACTGCACCCTGAACCACGTTTTCCCCTAAACCATAAGATGCGTTGATGAAAACGGCATTTTTGAAGCCTGTTTCGGTGTCGATGGAGAACATCACACCAGAGGTGGCCAAGTCGGAGCGTACCATTTTTTGCACGCCAACGGAGAGGGCGACATCGAAGTGGTCAAAGCCGTTGTTCTCCCGATAGGAAATGGCGCGGTTGGTGAAGAGGGAAGAGAAGCATTTATGGCAAGCTTCTAGGACAGCTTTCACGCCGTGGACATTGAGATAGGTTTCTTGTTGACCTGCAAAGCTGGCTTCGGGGAGGTCTTCAGCGGTGGCGCTGGAGCGGACGGCCACATCAGTATTTTGACTTTCCAGTTCGCACTGCTCTCGGTAATCAGGGTCAAATCGCTCACAGAATTTGGGATCGTAGCCATAGCGCTCGCACAGCTTTTTATAAGCATCAGCGATCGCATCTTGGAGATCCTGGGGGAAGGGTGTGTTGAGAATTAAAGAGCGGGCGTGTTTTCCCCGCTCCTGCAAGTTGCTGACATCATCAACATCGAGGTCGGCAAATAGTTCGCGCAGTTTCTTTTCTAAGCCAGCGGACTCGATGAAGTGACGGTAGGCATAGGCGGTGGTGGCAAAACCAGTGGGAACATTGACTCCCTCCGGCTTCAACTGTTGGATCATTTCGCCAAGGGAAGCATTTTTCCCTCCTACTAAGCCAATATCTTTAGTTCCTACTTCTTCAAACCAGAGGATCAGAGCTTGTTCTCTAGAGGGTTTAGAAGTCTTTTCCCTTGCTGTAGCAACCATAAGTATTTACTCCTAGTCTTATCTTTAGTCTAGCGATTTCCAATTCCCTTTTGATTTTTGCTGAAATTTCAGTTGGGTAAGCGTATTTGAAAAGTTACCTGAGTTCGATATAACGAGGGTGAATTGAATAAGGCAGGGGGCAGGAGACAGGAGGCAGAAGGGTTAAAAGTAAGCCTTTGCAGCTTAAAATCCATAAATTTCTGATAAACCCCCAATTTATCCGATATTTAGCGTTTTTCCCCTATGTTGCCCCCTGCCTCCTCCCCTTTCTCTTCCTCCTGTCCGGGAGGGGACTGCCTTCTGCCTCAAAACCAAGCTGAGTAAGGAATCTTACATCGAACTGAAGTAAAAGTTGTAGGGGCGTACGCGTAGGCGGAGCCTTCTCGTAGAGTAGCCTTCTCGAAGAGAATGGTTCAAGTTTAGAGAAATAAATTTTTGCAAAAAATTCAGCTATATTTTACTCAGCCAATAAGAATAAATACTAGGATTAAATTAAAAGCACCCTACAGAAATCTACATAAATCGCCTCAGACCTTGAAAATTCTAGGCTTATGCTGGCTCATTGCCTCTTATTTGGCATGGTTCAATATGTAGAGTGGCAAAGTAACACATAGGGGTGTTAGTCTGGGGAACTTTTAGAACTTTGTCCCCTCCTCCCGTGTCTCCCCCTCTCCCCCTCTAAGCATGTTACCCTATTTTGAACCATAATTCTTATTTCAGTGCCATTCTGCGATCGCCTTCTTGATGATAGCATTGACACTCAGAAATAATAGAGGCTGAGCCGGCTGCGATGGCTAACTAGAAACTGCTTGTGGATTTGGCTCCTCCAATTGTGATTCAGTTACCGAACTATTAAGCACTCTCTGCAACTGCATTATGCGTCTTTGTCGATTATAATGCTCCAACTTAGCAATTACTTCTTCAAGTTGCAAACCAGCTAACTCCATTTCTTGTCGGCGGCGACGGGAAGCACGCACAGTCTGCTTAACCTTTTCTGGATCAGGCATAGGAGGTATTTCACTCATGGCAAACTCCAATCTAGCTTAATTTCTTCTATACTCCGTTCCAACGCTGGAACCCGATTTTGTATAGTCGTAGTTTCCTCAGTTAACAACCTTAGCATATCAGGAGCAACAGTTGGTTGTGATTGGGCAACGCGAAGCTGAAGGTTGGACAGTTGCGAAAATCGATCTGCTGCTTGTTCTGCTATGTCCTGAAGTTCATCCAGAGCGATGATAGTCCTGTCTGTCTCGCCAAAACGCTCCAAGAGAATAAACTCTGCTGCTTTAGCCTCGTCAACAATGTCCAATAACTGTCGTTTCAGATTCCAGATCGTTTCCACAACTTCGGTTGGTAATTTTACCATATTTTGATAGTTGGAAGATATCGTTATGAATTTTAAGAGGAAATGGCGATCATCTCTTCTGTAACAGCACTAACACTCAGAAGCAGTGAAGACTGAACGGAATGCGATCGCCTCTGGTCATTAAAATTATTTTAGTGTATCTCCCATAACATAAAACTAGATAATTAAGTAAGTGTTGCAAAGGAGAATAAGTAGTAATGGTAGCTTCTACAGTTATCTCCAATAAACCAAAAGTCTTCTCACTAGAAGATTATCTGCTCAATCCCCCTGATAGGATGGAGTGGGTAGATGGGGAATTAGTTGAAAAAAAAGGAATGACAGCAAGGCATGGTCGAACTCAATCCAGGCTTGACTATTACTGGAGAAATTACATGATATCCAGTAATCAGGGTGGAGAAGTTTACACTGAAACTTCTTGTCGGACAGTAGAACGGGCGCGTTGTCCTGATGTTTCCTACCCACATTCCGCACTTCAAGCTGTAGTATAAAACCAACATAGAGGGCGATCGCTAACCAACCAAAACAATTAAGTAAAAATACTCAGTTAACTAAGAGTGAGCTGCCGGTCGACGCGAACTTTTTCT
>JBFRWF010000475.1:0-8780 GCA_051439465.1 Xenococcaceae cyanobacterium
AGGAAAGTAGACTCCGAAGAGGGAAATCGTCCCGGAAGTATTCGGCTACAAGTATTACAAAAATCACTGAAAGGACCATTTTTCATGGGTATTATCTTCGGAGTCTACCAACCTACCCCCTCTTCGAAGTCTTGTCCGAGGGAAATGTAAAAAACCTACCCTTGTCAGCTCCCCCACTCTCCCCCTCGTGTTTCTTAGGAGGGGTAGGGGCACGGCATATTTAAATTTAATTGGTTTATATCAAAATTAAACTACGCCGTGCCCCTACAGCCAGGGATTTGAATCCTCGGCGGGCTCAGATATTGCACCATTGTCGGTAAGCTCCAAAGCCCGCCTTGGACTAAAGTCCAAGGCTAATAGCTAAAGTCCATTTCAATGGACTAAAATTTAAGTATTTTAGTGAATCAGCTAGTAAATCAGCCACATCAACAATATTAGTTTGGTTCTTGTAATTATTCAACCTATAAAACTCAGATAAAATCATTGAGCTGTGATAGACATTTGTCCATCTCCGCAAACCACCACTTAACTGAGTATTTTCACCTAGACTATACCGTGAGCTTTCTCGCGGTTTTAGATATGATTTAATTAAGCAGGAATAGAGCTAATATTTACAAAAAAAATAGAGAAATATTGCTTATCCTGGGAAGAGGAGACTTGAGAAGAGAAACTCCGAGAGAATTACCTCTATGAAGTACAAATTGATATAAATAACTCAATCTTCAAAATTTCCCTTGATTTCTATGAAATAGCTTCAGCTCTGAAACTAAGTAAGAGGAACGGATTATGTCAAAGCCACCCAAGGTAATCACTGATCCAACCTACGACATTCTGCGCTCCGAGCGCCAACCTCTGGGTTCCATCTTTGCACCGGAGACAGTTGCCGTGATTGGTGCTACGGACAAGGCTAGCAGTGTAGGGCGAACCCTACTGTGGAACCTGGTCACTAATTCTTTCGACGGGACGATTTTTCCGGTCAATCCCAAGCGACACAGTGTAATGGGAATTAAGGCGTACCCCACCATCAAGGCGGTACCAGAGCCAGTGGATCTGGCGGTTGTGGCCACCCCGACTCTGACAGTGCCAGGAATCATCGGCGAGTGCGTTGAGGCTGGGGTAAAAAGCGCGATCATTATCTCTGCTGGCTTTAAGGAAATTGGCAAAGCAGGGCAAGAATTAGAGCGGCAAATCCAGCTCGTCGCCCGGGGCAAAATGCGCATTATAGGTCCCAATTGTCTAGGGGTGATGAATCCCCACAAGGGACTAAATGCCACCTTTGCCAGCGCCATAACTCGTCCAGGCAATCTGGGCTTCATTAGTCAGAGCAGTGCATTGTGTACTGCTATTCTAGACCGGAGCTTTTCGGAAAACGTTGGTTTTAGCGTTTTCATTTCCATTGGCTCAATGCTCGACGTAGATTGGGGCGACCTGATTTACTATCTCGGTGATGATCCCCATACCCAGAGCATTGTCATCTATATGGAATCCATCAGCAATGCACGCTCATTTATCTCTGCGGCACGGGAAGTCGCACTGACTAAGCCAATTATCTTGATCAAAGCGGGTCATGCTGAGGCGATAGCGTCCGCAGTAGCTTCCCATACCGGAGCTATGGCAGGTAGTGACGAAGTTCTCGATGCCGCCTTTCGTCGCTGTGGGGTGCTAAGGGTTAAGCATATCTCTGAACTTTTCGATATGGCAGAGGTACTGGCGAAACAGAACCGTCGTCCTACTGGACCGCGACTGACCATTATCACCAACGCGTTTGGAGCAGGGGTTCTAGCGACGGACGCGCTGATTGGCACGGGGGGTGAATTGGCTTCAATTTCTTCTGAAACAATTGCATCCCTAAACCAACTGCTGCCCCCCCACTGGAGTCATGGCAACCCGATTAATATTCTCGGCGACGCAGATCCAGAACGCTACGCCAAATCACTAGAGATTGCTGTTAAAGACCCAAACAGTGACGGTCTTTTGGTGATTCTCACCCCCCAAGCCATGACCGATCCTACCAAAACTGCCGAGGAGTTGAAAACCTACGCTAAGACTGCCAACAAAACTGTCTTGGCAAGCTGGATGGGGGGAGCTAAGGTGACAGCAGGTGAAACAATTCTCAAGAGTAACAGTGTACCCAGCTATGCCTATCCTGATTCTGCGGCTCGCGTATTTAATTTAATGTGGCAGTATAGCTACAACCTGCGCGGCATCTACGAAACTCCTGTGCTGCCACCAGATTGGGAGTCAGTAGGAGCTAACTGCGACCTGGTTGAGAGGATTATCGAAACTGCACATCAGACAGGGCGCACTATTCTCACCGAGCTGGAATCTAAACAAATTCTGGCAGCTTACGGTATTCCTATTGTTGAGACGGGCATTGCTAAAAGTGAAGCGGAAGCTTTGGAATTGGCAAGTTTTTTTGCTTATCCTGTGGTGGTCAAACTCTTGTCCGAAACTATTACCCATAAAACCGATGTGGGTGGGGTACAGTTGAATCTTACCGATGCAGAAGCGGTCAAATGGGCATATCGTGTTATTGAAACATCGGTGAGGGAGAAAATCGGGGAGGAGTATTTCTTGGGGGTGACAGTACAGCCGATGCTAAACCTCGATAGTGGTTATGAGTTGATCGTCGGTAGCAGTATCGATCCGCAATTTGGACCAGTGCTGCTGTTTGGCAGCGGGGGACAACTGGTAGAGGTGTTTAAAGATCGGGCGATCGCTCTGCCACCCCTAAATACCAACCTAGCGCGAAGGATGATGGAACGGACGAAAATCTATCAAGCGCTCAAAGGAATCCGGGGACGTAAATCTGTTAATCTCCCTGCTTTAGAACAGCTTCTGGTACGATTCAGTAAGCTTGTGGTTGAGCAGTCTTGGATCAAAGAAATTGAAATCAATCCCCTGTTTGCTTCTTCCGAGCGATTGACGGTGCTGGATGCGCGTATTGTTCTCTATGAAGCAGCGGTTAGTGAGGAGCAACTTCCCAAGCCAGCGATCCGTCCCTATCCGATGCAATACGTCGCACCGTGGACGCTGAAAAATGGCAAAACTGTCACTATCCGCCCAATCCGTCCTGAAGATGAGCCGCTGATGGTTCAGTTTCACAAGACTCTCTCCTCCGAAAGCGTATATTTGCGTTACTTCCATCTGATGAAGCTGAGTAGGCTAATTGCCCATGAAAGGTTAACGCGCCTCTGCTTCATCGACTACGATCGCGAGATGGCTTTGGTGGCGGACTATAAGAATCCGGAGACAGGAAAACACGAGATCCTCGCAGTTGGTCGATTAAGTAAATTGCATGGCATCAATGAAGCTGAATTTGCCATGCTTGTTAGCGATTCCTCCCAGCGTCAGGGGTTGGGTACTGAGTTGCTGCGACGACTGCTACAAGTTGCTCGGGAGGAGAAACTAGACCGGGTGAATGGGGAAATTTTGACTGAGAATAAGGCTATGCAGCGAGTCTGTGAAAAAGTCGGCTTCCGCCTCTATCGCTCTGGTTATGATTTAGTGAAAGCAGAGATTGATTACAGGTTTCCTTCTTTTCCATTGAATCCTCAAATGGTGACTTGAACTTGAACGCACCCCATCTAAATCGAAGATTATAGATGGGGATTCAGTAGTAGCAGCATTATTTATGCCTAAATCCACTCTTCATCAAAAACATCAGGGTAATCAACAAAAGCTTGAAAATCTTTAATCGCTTACTGTACCCCCTTAACGTTCATCTTCAGGCCGTAAATGCTCTCGCTCGCAGTGATGAAGAGAAGATGACGCTCCTTGCCACCGAACGTAAGGTTGGAAGTCCAGCCTTCAGGAATGTCGATGTGTTCGATCTGCTTGCCGGTCCTGTCAAAGACTGTCACGCCATTGCCTGTAAGATAGACGTTGCCCTCGTTGTCGAGGGTCATGCCGTCGGAACCGAGGTTGCAGAAGAGACGTTTGTTCGTCAGCGAGCCGTCCGGCTGGATGTCGTAAGTGTAGGTTTTGTTGGCACCGATGTCAGCAACGTAAAGCGTCTTACCATCGGGTGTGCCGATGATGCCATTAGGCTTATCCAGATCGGTGATGACTCGGGCAACAGTCTTGTGGTCTGGCGTGAGGTAGTAAACATGCTCGCCGTCCTGTTCCATTGGTCCACGCTTCCAGTAATTCCGTTCGTAATACGGGTCAGTAAAGTAAATGCCGTCGTCTGGACGCACCCAAAGGTCGTTCGGACCGTTGAGCAACTTGCCATGATAATCTTTCACCAGCACCGTTGACTTGCCCTCAGGGTTAATAGACCAGAGTTCATTCTTATCGTCAGCACAGGCCAGGAGGTTTCCCTTGTGGTCGAAGTAAAGCCCATTGGCACGGCCACTAGGTTGGAGAAACATGGAAAGTTTGCCCTCTACACTCCACTTCATAATTCGATCGTTACGCTGGTCGGTAAAGAAGATGTTGCCTGCGGCATCAACAGCTGGTCCTTCTGTGAAGGAGAAATTGCCTGCCAGCTTCTCGACCTTAACGTCATATTGGATAATCTTTTTCATCAAAACCTCACGGGTAGTGTGTTTAAAAACGGGGTTCCCCCGATCTGGGATCGGGGGAAACATCACACCTAGGTTGAATGGCACTGACTTAAGCTGAAAGCCCTATCGTGGTATCATTGTAGCATTGTAGTGGACTGTTTCAACTAATTTAGTGCAATAGACTTTGGCTGATGATTTAACAAGAACCGCAGGATTCCCCCAATAAGGGTAAATTAACCATAATAGGGTAGGTTGGGTTGAACGTAGTGAAACCCAACACCAAACTTTCGACAAATCAAATGACTGCTACTTCTAATAACCGCTGGCAATTCTGGATTGATCGGGGAGGGACATTTACTGATATTGTCGCCAAGGATCCCGATGGACAGATAGTAATTCATAAACTGCTTTCGGAGAATCCAGAACAGTACCAGGATGCAGCCGTGCAGGGGATTCGTGATGTCATGGGAATTCCTGCTGACACTCCGATTCGAGCAGAGCAAATTGAAGTGGTGAAGATGGGGACAACAGTAGCCACGAATGCGCTGCTGGAAAGGAAAGGCGATCGCACGGTTCTCCTAATCACCAAAGGTTTTCGGGATTCCCTACGCATCGGCTATCAAAACCGCCCCGATATTTTTGCCCGTGAAATCGTCTTGCCAGAAATGCTCTATGAACGGGTAATTGAAGTCGAAGAACGCTACAACGCTCAAGGTAAAGAATTAACCCCCGTTAATCTTGAACAAGTCCAGAAAGACTTACAGGCAGTATATGACGCTGGTATCCGCAGTTGCGCCATTGTTTTGATGCACGGCTATCGCTACCCTGAACACGAAAGGCAACTAGCCGCTATAGCAAAGAAGCTTAATTTCTCTCAAATTTCAGTTTCCCACAAAGTTAGCCCCTTAATGAAGCTAGTTAGTCGGGGCGATACCACAGTTGTTGATGCCTATTTGTCCCCCATTCTAGGTCGCTATGTAGACCAAGTTGCAGCCAATTTATCTGGAAATGTAGGGACAGGTTTAGCAGATAACCTGGAGAGAAAACGGACAACCTATAAAAAAAACCCGCCCTCTCCCGAAAGAATTCCCAATTCCCAATTCCCAAAACTAATGTTTATGCAGTCCAACGGTGGACTTGCCGATGCTCAGCTATTTCACGGCAAAGACAGCATTCTCTCCGGTCCTGCGGGGGGAGTTGTCGGTGCAGTGAAAACAAGTCATATTGCTGGACTGAAAAAAATCATCAGCTTCGATATGGGTGGTACATCCACCGATGTTGCCCATTATGCAGGGGAATACGAACGCAGCTTCGAGACAGAAATTGCTGGCGTGCGCTTGCGTACCCCGATGATGTCCATTCACACCGTTGCTGCTGGGGGTGGTTCCATCTTGCAATTTGATGGCGCACGTTATCGCGTTGGTCCCGAATCTGCTGGGGCAAATCCTGGCCCTGCTTCCTATTCCAAAGGTGGCCCGCTGACGGTTACAGATTGCAATGTGATGGTAGGTAAGTTGCAGCCAGAATTCTTTCCCAAGGTGTTTGGATCAAATGCGAATTTACCCTTAAATGTAGAGGTAGTGCGAGAGAAATTCACTCAACTAACAGAGGAAATTGGAGATAACCGCACTCCCGAACAGGTAGCAGCCGGATTCCTCGCCATAGCTGTGGAAAAAATGGCAAATGCGATCAAAAAAATCTCTCTCCAGCGCGGCTATGACGTTTCTGAATATACCCTCTGCTGTTTCGGCGGTGCTGGTGGACAGCACGCCTGTTTAATTGCTGATTCCTTAGGTATCAAGCAAGTGTTTCTCCATCCCTATGCTGGGGTTTTATCCGCTTATGGTATTGGTTTAGCAGATATTCGGGTTTTGCGAGAAAAGGCAGTAGAAGCGAATTTGAGTGAACAATTGCTGCTTGAATTAGAACATCTGTTAGCAGAATTAGTAGGCGAAGGAAAAGAAGAATTAAACCGCCAAGAAGCTCAGGCAATAGGAGAAACTAAAATCTTCCGAAAAGTACATCTGAAATATGAAGGAACCGACTCACCACTAATTGTGGACTTTGATGATGTTGCCCGAATGAGGAAGCAATTTGAACAGAGCCACAAGCAGCGTTACGGCTTCATTGTCGAAGAGAAAGCCTTAATTGTCGAAGCAGTTTCCGTTGAATTAGTCTGTCCGACGCATACTCCAGAAGAACCAATAATTGAGCGCAAAACAGATAACCCCCCTCAGCCAGTGGCAAAAGTGCTAATGTATACTGCTGATGCCTGGCACGATACCCCAGTATTTAAACGGGAAGATTTACAACCGGGAGACTGTATTTCTAGTCCAGCATTAATTATCGAAGCCACTAGCACCAATGTAATTGAACCCGGTTGGCAAGCAGAGATAACTAATCGGAACCATTTAATTTTAAACCACAGCCCCACAGAAATAAATACAAATAAATCGGATAATTCTATCCGCGTCCATCCGCGTCCATCTGTGGATAAACCAGATCCGGTAATGTTGGAAATCTTCAATAACCTCTTCCGTTACATTGCCGAACAGATGGGGACAACCCTGCAAAATACCAGCTATTCAGTGAACATCAAAGAAAGGTTAGATTTCTCCTGTGCCATTTTCGATCGACAAGGACAATTAGTGGCAAATGCGCCTCATATCCCAGTGCATCTCGGTTCAATGAGTGAAAGTGTCCGCAGTCTAATTGATGCTTATGGCGACACTCTAAAACCTGGGGATGTTTATGTGTTGAATAATCCCTACAACGGCGGCACTCATCTCCCCGATGTCACAGTGATTACCCCAGTATTCGCCGAATCTCCCTCTCTGAGCACAACGCGAATTGTGAAAGCGGATGCACAGATTAAATTCTCCCCTGCTCCCCCTCTCTTCTACGTCGCCTCCCGGGGACACCATGCAGACATCGGCGGCATCACGCCTGGTTCAATGCCTCCAGATAGCACAACCGTTGAGGAAGAAGGGGTATTCATAGACAACTTCAAGTTAGTTGAACAGGGACACTTTCGGGAAAAAGAATTATTAGAATTGCTTACTGCTGGCAAGTATCCTGTGCGTAATTCAGTGCAAAATATCGCTGATTTACAAGCACAAATTGCCGCCAATGAGAAAGGCGTAAAAGAGTTGCAACGGATGGTAGAGCATTATGGTTTAGAGACAGTGCAAGCTTATATGGGGCACGTGCAGAATAATGCCGAGGAATCGGTGCGTCGGGTAATTGATGCTCTCAGAGATGGTAGTTTTACCTGTGAATTGGATAGGGGGGGGACAATTCAAGTTGCAATTAGTATTAACCGCGACACCCGCAGTGCGAAGATTGATTTTACTGGCACATCTTCTCAACTAGATAACAATTTTAATGCCCCCGCAGCGGTGTGTAAAGCAGCAGTACTGTATGTGTTCCGCACCTTGGTAGATGATGATATTCCCCTGAATGCAGGTTGTCTCAAACCTTTAGAAATTATTATTCCGAAAGGGTGTATGTTGAATCCCCAGTATCCTGCGGCTGTAGTGGCGGGAAATGTGGAAACTTCTCAAAATATCACCGACTGCCTTTATGGTGCTTTAGGGGCGATCGCTGCCTCTCAGGGGACGATGAATAATTTTACTTTTGGCAATGAAAGATACCAATATTATGAAACCATTTGCGGTGGTTCTGGCGCTGGTGCTGATTTCGATGGCACGGATGCAGTTCACACACACATGACTAATTCTCGCCTCACCGATCCAGAAGTTTTAGAATGGCGGTTTCCAGTTATTTTAGAAGGCTTCAGTATTCGCCCTAATAGTGGTGGAAAAGGCCATCATTGTGGGGGAAATGGAGTTATTCGTCGGGTTCGTTTCCTAGAACCGATGACGGCGGCAATTCTCTCAAGTCGTCGAGTTATTTCTCCCTTTGGGTTGCACGGTGGAGAAACGGGTGCTGTGGGACATAATTATGTTGAGCGGAGTGATGGAACTTTAGAGAAATTAGGTAGTACTGCCGTTGTCCAGATGCAGTCTGGAGATGTATTTGTAATTGAGACACCTGGAGGTGGTGGGTATGGTGTTGCCACCTTCTAAAAACCTGATAAAACCTGCTAAAAAGTTAACAGATTAACAGTTTTGGGACATCGGTGACTTCCCATTATGAGTAACTCTGTTTGAGGGAACTACTGGCATGGAAGCAGTTTGTTTTTCTTTCCGCTTGGAAGTTGCATTCTGCAACGCCTCGAGGGTTTTCGTCGGCTCAAACAGTTGGTGTCGT
>JBFRWF010000476.1:0-4490 GCA_051439465.1 Xenococcaceae cyanobacterium
CAGCTTAAGCAATATGTTCAAAAGCAAGACACCCCGAACTGACTGTTTCCGCTTCGCTCCAACAGTCGGGCTATCCTTCCCGACGCTGACCTTTCAGGTACAGCGCGGGGATGCCGCCCCTAGCTCACAGCACTGGGACTGCCAATTGAGAAAGCACAGATTATCAGTGCCCCCTATGCTGCCGTGCTGTATCTGCGGCAGTTAGGAAATCCTAAATGTCATTTGCTCCTGGCTGATGAGGTTAAACGCGATTTCGCTGAATTTACCGTTTCCGATACCAATCCCCTGGAAAGTATAGGGAAGAATTGGTCAAGGGCTCTAAAGTTCAACCAGATGCATTGCTGGAGTCCGTTGCTGCAATTAGGCAGCTCTTGGCATGATTTCTCAGGTGCGATCGCATTCTTGACATCCTCCCCATCTTAAGTCACTTCGCTATGCTCAGTGTCCATTAACTTAAAATCCCCCCTTCCCTGGCTCGGATAGCTTTAGTCGGGAGAGGCCTTTATTTTATAGATATTCAAGGGAAACACTTGCACTTCCAAGTGGACTGGCTTCTCTAGCTCCTTTGACAGCCAGTCTTGTATCTCGTTGACTTGACGCTCTTGAATTAAACCTTCCGATGCAATGACATCTAAATATACATAGGGTTCACCATCTTGGAACCTGACCCTCACCTCTACAACCTCGACACAGCAAGCCCATTTGGGATGCTGATAACCCAGCGCGGTAAGGCTGCGGAGCACCTGGTTTCTTATTAACAGGTTCTGCAGAGAAAAGCCTAAAGGCCAGGCTATTAAGAATAACATCACCATCGAGAGGAACAATCCCAGCACTGCCTTTTTCCGCTTGCTATAGGCTTGGAATAGGAATACCAACCCACCACAGAAGACAATACCTGCTAAGTTCGTTAAAAACATTAAGAAAGCTCCAGTCCCTAAGCTTGGTTGTAAAGATAAGCCGACTTCAGGTAAAGATGAGCCGATTTCAGGTAAATCTAAGCCGATTTCAGGACTCACATCTCGACCAAAAGCTAAGGCGATACCTACCACACTTAAGGGCGGAACTAACGCCACAGCGATCGCCACCCCAGCCAAGGCATTAGCAAGGCTGCGACGAGTATGAGCAAAGGCTGCAGCTGCTCCGGAAGCCATCGCCACGCCTAAGTCAAGTAAATTCGGCTTGGTTCGGGCTAGAATCTCTGAACCCGCGACTCTCCACCCGATCGCCTTGGTGGCGAGAAAGGCGATTAAAATCGTCAAGATAATACCCGTCAAGAGAGTCAGGGCAGAGCGTTTCAGTAACTGCTGCTTGACAACTACGATTGCGTAAGACAGGCTGACAATCGGATTCATCAGCGGGGCTACGATCATTGCTCCGATAATCGTCGCTGCACTGTTAGCCAGCAGTCCAAAGGTGGCGATGGCAGTGGCGAGAGCCACCATGAAATAAAAACCAAAAGAGGGAATTGACCCTTGATATAGGGTGCGAGTTAAATCCACAGCCGGTACTGGCTCCTCCCGCAGCACGTGCCAGTCACCACGGAAACTATTCCAAGTTTGAACAATATACAGCTTTAGGGAGCCCAGTTGTTCGAGCCAAAATGACTTTATCTGTGCTATGTAATTCAATTGGAGCTTGTTTTTCATCTATTTTCTCCTGAGCTATCCCTTGAGAAATTAATTACTGGCTGATTGGTTGGCAGATTGGTTTTCCTCTTCTGGGTTAGGCACAGTTTCCTCTGCTGGCAGTGAGCCCTGGCTGTTGGAGGAGGAAACCCTTATGGTATCAGCCGTGCTCTTGATTACACTGGCTAGGGGCACCGCCAAAAGCAGACCCAGGAGCCCTCCAACCTTGCCCCCAATTAGCATCGAAATTATCAGCCACACCGGATTTAGCCCTGTCATCCCTCCCATCAGGCGGGGAGCCACAATATTATCATTGATCTGGCCAACCACGATTGCTGCCACCAAAACTCTAAGCCCCAATCCGAAATCTTGAAGAGTGAGCAGCAGGCTCACCAAAATAATCGTAAAAGCACTGGCATAAGGGATAAGAGTCGTCACCCCAATCCCAAATCCAAATAGCACAGCATAAGGCACTCCCAGGATCGCAAAGACTATTATCTGAGCTACACTTAATATTCCTGCCAAAATGGCTTGACTCGCGAAGTATTTCTCGAAAGTCTGCCGCATAGATTCTCGTAACTGCACATCCCACGGCGAGGGCAGCCAGCTGAAGACCCCGTTCCAGACGCTCTCCCCACTCAAGACCAAGAAAACTGTTAACACCAGGATCAAGATAATGTTCAAGATGCTGCCAATGGCACCGAGAACAAAGCTGAGCAGTTGGCTAGTTAGAGACTTTAGGACGCTGGATAATTTTTCCGCTGCTTGAGTGATTAGCTCACTCGGAGCAATTGGCAACTTCTGGGCTATTGCCCACTTCTCCAGGTCTTGCAGTTGCTGATTCCCCGACTCAATCCATGTCGGTAGGTTGCTTGTCAATTCGCTCAGCTGCTGCAAGATCAGGGGAATCAGGATAAGTCCTAAAATGCCCAAGATCAGCAGAGCTAAGAGCAACACCAACCCGACAGCCCAGCCTCTTTTTACTCCGCGTTTCTGTAAAAACAAGATCGGCAAGTCTAGCAAAAAGGCAAGGAGCGTTGCTGCGATCAGGATGCTAACCAGCGGCTGTAGGTACTCAACGAGTAGAAAGAATAGCCAACCATTTAGAAAGGCTAGGGGGAAGACTAACCCCAAAAGGAGCCAACCGGGAAGCTTGCTGATAGACTTGCGCATAGGAATTTTTGAGTACAACAGATTATTACTTGACTGAATTGGTATTATAAGGAGCAAAACCCGTGCCAAGCCAACTTGAAGCCTTCTGGATGCCATTTACTGCCAATCGGCAGTTTAAAGCCAAGCCTCGCCTACTGGCAGGGGCACAAGACATGCATTACACCACCGTTGATGGTCGTCAAATCCTGGACGGCACAGCGGGGTTGTGGTGTGTGAATGCAGGTCATTGTCGTCGGAAAATTGCGGAAGCGATTCACAAACAGGTGGCAACCCTAGATTTTGCCCCCACCTTCCAAATGGGACATCCCGGTCCTTTTGAACTGGCAGAACGCTTAGTGAAGATGATTCCGGGAGATTTTGACCATGTATTTTTTGGCAATTCGGGTTCAGAAGCGGTAGAGACAGCCCTGAAAATTGCGATCGCCTATCATCAAGTGCGAGGGGAAGGAGCTCGTCAACGCTTGATCGGACGGGAACGAGGCTACCACGGCGTCTGCTTCGGGGGCATTTCTGTCGGTGGCATCGGCAACAACCGCAAATCCTTTGGCAGCTTGCTTCCCAATGTGGATCATCTCCCCCACACCCATAACCTGGAACACAACGCCTTTAGTCGCGGACAACCTCAATGGGGAGCACATTTAGCAGATGAACTCGAACGGATAGTTGCCCTGCATCACCCCTCTACTATTGCAGCTGTAATTGTCGAACCTGTTGCTGGTGCCACTGGAGTTCTAATTCCCCCTGTGGGTTATTTGGAACGTCTGCGTGCCATCTGTGACAAGTACGGTATTCTCCTGATTTTTGATGAAGTAATCACTGGCTTTGGTCGTCTCGGCGTTAGTTTTGCCACCGAGTATTTTGATATAATGCCGGATATGGTAACGGTGGCAAAAGGGATTACTAATGGAACAGTGCCAATGGGGGCGGTGTTTACCCGCAGAGGCATTTACAAGGCTTTTATGGAGGCTGCACCGGAAAACTCCATCGAATTATTCCACGGTTACACCTATTCCGGTCATCCGGTTGCTTGTGCAGCCTCGATGGCAACCCTGGATGTCTACGAAGAGGAAGGGTTATTTGCCAATGCCGGCAGTCTGGCAGCTTACTGGGAAGAAGGCGTTCACTCTTTGCGGGGTTTGTCCCATGTAATTGATTTACGCAACTTGGGGTTGGTGGCGGCGATAGAATTGGAACCGATACCAGGAAAACCTGGAGCAAGGGCAATGGACTGTCTCCAGCGTTGTTATGAACGAGGCTTATTGATTCGCGTCGCGGGGGATATTGTTGCTCTATCTCCGCCTTTGATAATTCAGAAGGAGCATATTGATCAAATGTTTGAGATGCTGGCAGAAGTATTGAGGGAGTTGCCCTAAGGACTTGTCCATTATTAAATTCGGTATTTCTCCTCTCCCCCTGCTTCCCCTGCCTCCCCTGCTTCGAATGGCACGCTCCTTAAGCTGAAAGTCCTATCGTGGCATCATTGTAGCATCATCCGGGTCGTTGCGCGATCAGCGCTTGGGCACCGCCCCTCCCTTAGGCAATGGTGCGGAAGCGGGCATGGTTCAAAAACAGGCGATTTTGGGTAACATAAGCAAGAGAGAACTGGAGTGTTACCTTGATTTGAACCATGCCATAATCGTAGGGTGGGCATTGGGGACCAAAAACTTGTAACTCACACACAAAAAGAATTCT
>JBFRWF010000477.1:0-10583 GCA_051439465.1 Xenococcaceae cyanobacterium
CTAAGGCGTGTCTGCAAAGTACAAAATCTTATGTAGGGGCGAAGCATTTGGGGGATAAATTATGCCTCAATCCCAGGTTTTTATGTCCAAATGCTTCGCCCTCCCCAGGGTTTGCAGACAGACCCTAGTTTGGTCAATCTATATAACAGCTTTAATCGCTGGTTTATTCTATTTTTTTGCTTTATTTACTTCCTCCTGCCTTCTGCCCTCTGCCAACTGCCTCTTATTATTAAGTAATTTTGTTCTGGTGCAATATCTGAGTAGGGGCAAAGCATTTGGGAGATAACCTATGGCCCAAACCCAGGTATTTCTGTCCAAATGCTTCGCCCATCCCTGCGAGTAAGGGGACTTTTCAAACACCTTCTAAGAAACCGGGTTTCTTTTGGTGAGAACAACTCCTTTATCCTGCACCATAGAAACCCGGTTTCTGGGATTACTGAATTGGTGTTCTAGTCTCCCCGTACCGCCGAAAGTACCATTGATTGCGGAACGGGTGGACTAATCAAATTGTGCGATCTTCGATCACTTTGTCGATGATGCCATATTCTTTGGCTTCCTCTGCGGACATGAAAAAGTCCCGATCTGTATCCTTCTCAATCTTTTCTAGGGTTTGATCAGTGTGTTTGGCCATAATTTCATTGAGTTGGCGACGGATGCGCAGGATTTCTTTAGCCTCAATTTCAATATCTGTGGCTTGCCTGCGACCTTGCACGCCGCCTAAGGGTTGGTGTATCATAATCCGTGAGTGGGGCAAAGCGAGCCGTTTTCCTTTGCTTCCCGCTGCCAGCAGGAAGGCTCCCATAGAAGCGGCTAAACCGACACAAATGGTCACCACTTCAGACTTTATATGCTGCATGGTATCGTAAATCGCCATGCCTGCAGTTACGGAACCACCAGGGGAATTGATATAGAGATAGATCGGCTTACCTGGATCTTCAGAATCCAGATAGAGCATAACCGCAATCACCTGATTAGCCAAACCGTCATTAATGCTTCGACCGAGGAAAATAATCCGCTCTCGATAGAGGCGATCGTAGATATTTACCCAGTCGCTATAGGGTTGACCGGGCATTTGATAGGGAACTCTAGGAACACCAATGGGCATAGTTTAATCTCCCAAACCTTTTAACTTTTAAGGATGAACAGAATTTAAGTGAGAGCGGGTGTGGGTGATGGCAGTTCTTTGGTACTTTCCAAAATCTTGTCAATCAACCCATATTCTTTGGCTTGTTGGGGACTCATGTAGAACATCCGGTCTGTGTCTTTAGCAATCTGTTCCACTGACTGACCCGTATTTTTAGAGAGCATCTCGAGCATGGTTTGCTTGTTTGCCAAGACTTCTTTTGCCCGGATTTGAATGTCTGTGGCTTGACCTTGTGCCCCTTGGCGAGCTTGGTGCAGAATAATGGTAGCATGGGACAAACTAGCTCGACAGCCTTTGGTTCCCGCTGAGAGAATCATTGCTGCTGTCCCCATCGCTTGACCAATGCAGATGGTATGCACTGGTGGCTTGATATAGCTAATGGTGTCACAGATGGCAAAAGCCTCTGTTTCAAAGCCAATGGCTTCTCCGCCGTACCAAGAAGTCCCGGTGGAGTTGATGTACATATAAATCGGTTTTTCTGGGTCATCGAATTGCAAATAGAGCAATTGAGCAATAATTAGCTCGGTGACATCAATGCCAATTTGTTCTTTGTATTCATCTGGTGAAACCAAAGGCAGTCCCAGATAGACAATGCGCTCTTTGAGTAACAAAGAGGGCAAATCTGGGGGAGGGGTTCTGTAGTATGCGTCTCCTCTGTATGGAGCTTGAACAGCCTGGATGGGTGAGTTCATAGTATTTTTATCATGGGTCACGGGTCATTGGTCAGGGGTCATTTGACAAGGGACCTGAAGTTGATTCTAACTTATTCGCTGTGAGATGATTGAGGATTGGAAATTGGATTAGCTTATTCCGATGCACGCCTTTCATGTTTCCTTAATACTACAGCTCGAAGTGCGGAGTGTGGGCTAACTGTCCAGTGGATATACTTTTAGGAGCAGCCCTTTCAAGGTCTTGTCATTGATGTTAGCCATTGATGTCTTTCCTTGTGAAGATGGTCATGCTCAAGAGCGTTCCCTACTTAAGGATGTGCTAGTGCAGCGCGGCGAAAATAACCCACCAGCTAAGGGCGGCTTAAAGCCTTAATCCAAAATACTTTTGACTTTTGAATGCGTGACTTTTGACTTGGGCGCAGCGGCACTAGCCACAGTGGAAGAAGATGATGTGTGGATAGCCGACCGGAATTTTTGCACTTTGAACTTTTTGAGTGGCAATGAACCATGGCTCAGACTTTAAGTTAGTTGAATTAAAAATCAACAACAAGGGGGGGTGAGAGCTGCGCTCTCACCCCCCATATAGAATGATTATCATTATTTTTTACGAGCGATCGCCATTCTCTTGAGCATTCTCAATAAGCTCATTCAGTTGCTTGATTTTTTCGTCAACTCAACTAGTCGATCACCAAGCCCAGTCAAGGTTTTGACGGGGCTGTCACCCCGTCAGGCGAGCGGCACTTTCAAATGCAGCGTCGGGAAGTTCAACACTCTGGGGCTGGTTTGTTGAATTCCGGGTCAGGGCGATCGCATCTGTCCATGGTAAAATCTGCTGATCTCGAAGAGATCGACCTCGCTTGACTTATCCTGCTCGAAAATCTATTCCCGATCGCTTGACTTGTCCTGCCCGAGAGCCTGTTCCTGATCTCTTGACTTATCCTGCCCGAGAGCCTGTTCTTGATCGCCCGCTCCCCTCTCCTGAACGGTTACAACAGAACTCTGATTAGTCGTCACCGACTGTTCCACCTTACCAATCAAATCTTTAGCCAAGCGTTCGCTAAATCCAGTGACAAATGTGATTGAAACAACTGAAAACCATTTATGGTCTGTTCTCTCTGCATTGCCCAGTATACTTAACCAATGGGTATTCAGCATTGCAAATACCAGGACACCAAAAGTCCCTCCAATGATGGGCTTGAATAATCCTATAAAAATAGGTAGAAACGAGACACTATACTTGTCTTCGTATTGAGGCGTGTTGTACTCGGATACACGAGTTAAGATACTAATGATAGCGCCAGTTGAACCTGCGATAAAGGATAGGGTTATTAGTGTTGCACTTTCCCTAAAATCTTTTATATATATTGCAGGTATTTTACTCGTTCGTGCATCTTCTGTTTGTGAAATCAAGTCGCTCTCTTGTAAGACATAAGAGAGTCCGTCTAGGAAGATAATTATACAGAGCGGTGTGACGAGAAAAAGAGGAATGGCTAATACTAAGCCTATCAGTATCTTGAGTCCAGTTGATGTGGCTTCGAGAAACCTATCAATTGCATTATCAATTGCATTTAAGACATTACCGATGAGCGGTAACTCTAGGCGTCGGATAGTGCGCTCAGCATTTGAGCGAATGCGAGCTGCTAAGGCTAGATTACGGTTTTCGTGAAGTGCTTCAAAAGCAAAAACTATAAGGTTTGTCAGAGTTTCTACTTCACCTTGGAGTTGCTTTTTTTTCTGAAACTTAGATGAAGAGACTAGACGTTTAATGCGACAAAGAATGTTCAGCAGTTTAGATAACTCCTTCTGCACTCCAGTCTCAAGATTTTGGGACCTTACACTCAAATTAGCTGAGAGGTCTTTAATCACGCGATCTATATATTGAGCGAGCTCTAGAGTGGTGTTAAGCTCCGAGTCTTGCTGAAGAGTAACTGCGTCGATGTTGATATCTGACTTTGGCTGTATCATATAGAACCCATTTGGTATTTTTGGTTGACTCTGACTGTTGTTGCTGTCACTGCTGCACACATAGGGAATTAAATTTTCAGAAAGTCTGGATTGAACGAGCGACCAGGGGAATGTGGATGGTGTGGTAGAGGGGCGATCGCTAATCAGCTTGCGATCGCTACTTTTATGCTGCCGTCGATTCTTTATTCTCATTAGGAACCCACTCCAACAAGTCTCCTGGCTGGATTCCATAGGTGCTACAGATTTTGTTCATCACCTCTCTGGCCGGATACTGACCAGGATTTAGAGTAATTTTACTCTCTATCTGCTCTTTCACCGATAGCGATCGCCCGGAGCATAGGTAGCGATCGCCTACCCTGACAAATCATCTTATATTTGAGCCATTTTGTCAATGCGTAACTCCTAACTTTGTTCAATGGTGTTACGTTAGACATATTATCCTATGTATTTCTGGGAAAAGTATTGTGACGGGTGCTTAATGAAAGTGGCGATTCAGAACGTTAAAGTAGAACCGATTCAAGATACTTACTATCCAGTCAGGCTAACAACAAGCCGTGGTCACGTTAACTGCCGCTATTATTCAGTTCCCGGTACTGGGCGTGGTGCTATTTGGGTTGGTGGCGTTGGTGGGGGCCTACTTGGCGGCTGGGACTCACCAGCAAAGGGATTATACCCTCGGCTTTGCCAGGAACTTATAGAAGAAGGGATTGCTTCTCTTCGAGTACGCTATCGCTACGAAAACATACCACAAGAATCTATTTTCGACGTTAGAACTGGTCTAAGCTATCTGGAAAATGAAGGTATTAAAGTTGCCGCACTGATCGGTCACTCCTTTGGTGGTACGGTCGTGATTCAATCGGCCACTATGGAGACTAGTGTAAGTACTGTTGTGACACTAGCGACCCAAAGATCTGCTGGATCTTCTGTCTCCGGTCTGGCACCGCAATGTTCGCTCCTTCTGCTTCATGGTACAGCGGATAAAGTACTGCCAGCCTTTTGCTCAGAGTACGTCTATAAGCTTGCTCATCAACCTAAGCGCCTCATTCTCTATGAGGGTGCGGGTCATAATCTTGATGAAGTTAGCGAAGCAGTTCGTCAGGTAGTTCGCGACTGGATTGTCCAAAAGCTGAACTGAGTTTTTATTCAGAAAAGAAGCTTGTTTGTCAATTCTTGGCAGGTTTGATTGTTTGAATCTTTAAAATTAATGATACAACATCAATAGGACATATTGTAAGCATATAGATTCATGCTATTGAAAAACCGCTTTCAAATCCTTCAGAAACTGGGACAGGGAGGCTTTGGAGAAACTTTTCTGGCCGAGGATAACCACATGCTTTCACGTCGTCGGTGTGTGGTCAAGCAACTAAAGCTGGAGGCTAATGACCAGCAGTCCTATGATATTGCGCTGGAGCAATTCCAGAAAGAGGCTGAGATTCTGGAAAAACTAAACCACGATCAGATCCCTACACTCTATGGCTACTTTGAGGAGGGAGGTCAGTTCTATCTGGTTCAGAAATGGATCGAGGGTCAAACCCTAGGTGAGAAGGTAAGAGAGACTGGTCCACTCAAACAAGAGGAGGTTGAACAAATCTTACTCAGTCTCCTGCCAGTTCTGGAATACGTCCACAGCAACAAGGTAATCCACCGAGACATCAAGCCAGACAACATCATCCTCCGCCAGCAGGATGGCAAGCCAGTTCTGATTGATTTCGGCTCAGTAAAGCAGTCTCTAAAAACAGCTATCCAGGCTTCTGGGATCCAATGCTCGAAGGTGATTGGCTCTGAAGGCTTTATGCCTTTAGAGCAATCTGCTGGGCGACCGATCAATTACTCGAGCGACCTATATAGTCTTGGCATGACAGCCATCTATCTTCTGACGGGCAAACTGCCGCAGCAACTGGAGAGTAACTTCCGGACGAATCAGATTCTCTGGCACAAATACGCGCCATCTGTCACCCTTCAGTTAGCAGCAGTATTAGATAAGGTAACCCAGTTTAACCCTAGCGATCGCTACAGCACGGCTAGCGAGATGTTGAAAGCGCTGGAGACTCCAGCATTTGTCAGCTCTTCTTCGACAGAGGTTTCTGCAGCTACATCTTCTCAAACCCAAACAGTCGCAATCCCTTCTGAAGCTACATCTGTTGGCAGAAATCCCTGGTGGTTTAGGGTAGGTATTGCCGCTGCCTTTGTCGCTGCTTCAGTTGTTGCAGGAGCTGCTGGTTCTTATGCCTTTGGTTTGTGGCAAGCTAAGCAATCAGAAAATGCTGCACTGAATAATATAGAGGAGTTATT
Organism: Xenococcaceae cyanobacterium; assembly: GCA_051439465.1. Lineage (GTDB taxonomy): Bacteria > Cyanobacteriota > Cyanobacteriia > Cyanobacteriales > JBFRWF01 > JBFRWF01. Next base: position 6,073 of record JBFRWF010000477.1, read on the forward strand.
TAAGCAGGGAAAGTATGAAAAATGCCAAGCAGAGGCTAGAGACTTCCCTGAAGATTCAGCCTCCTTTAGCAAGGCTCAGGAGTGGGATAATAAGTGCCAACTTGACCTTGCCAAGCAACTTAAATTACAGGGCAAAACAAAGGAGGCTATCCACAAGGCGATGGAGGTTCCGCCGGATTCTGACGTTGGTCGAGACGCGCAGAAGTTGATTGCTAATTGGTCTGCGGTTTCCTTAGGAAAACAAATAGATACGGTACGCAAAAGATTTGGCCAAGCCCCGACGGAGAAAAGACGTCCGAGTAATTGGCCGAAAACCTGGCAACCCATTGGCTTGAATGAAGATCCAATTCGTTGGTTGGATCCCTGGCGTGAGTCTTATGAGGTAATTCCTGGGAAAATGACTTTAGGGGTTATATTCGAGTGCCGAAGTAAAGAAATTGAGCAAAAAGATGTCTTCTTTGCCCAATCAGTTGAGCTTCAGCTCATGCAAACAAAGCTAAATCAGATGTTGGAGGGCAGTGCGACTGAGGACATCCAGTGGGGACTTGAGCAAGTATATCAACGTCAAGCGAATCGTTATCCTTTTAAATCTGGTAAATTCAGAGGATTGATTGAGCGGGATGCGCAAGACCACATCCGCATTGCTGTCCAGGAGGTCTAGGCTATCAACTGTTGAGATTATTTCTAGGATTTTCTAGAATCGAGCTAGAGATAATAAATACTCAGACAAAGTAAAGGCATCTACACCCAATTCGGTGCGCTCCTTGGCGGCGAGAATTCCGGCTTGAGCGTGCCACCAAGCAGCAGCGGCAACGGTGGCTTCTAAAGGCATCTCAGAGGCGGCTATCTGCGTCATTAAGCCTCCCATTAAGCCAGTAAGTACATCCCCACTGCCTCCCCGAGCCAGGGCGGGTGTACTGGCTCCAATCAGCCAGACAGAGCTTTTAGGATGGGCGATCGCACTCCTGGCTCCTTTCAACAAAACAATTGCCCCACTCTGCTTAGATGCCTCTTGCACTGCTTTCACTCGGTCTTTGCCAGGGTTGACTATATCGGGAAATAAACGTTTAAACTCACCGAGATGGGGAGTGAGAACTGTTGCAGATTGCCGCCCAGATAAGCTGGAAATAGTTCCCCATTGGGCGAGGATATTTAAGCCATCTGCATCTAAAACTAGGGGACATTCAGCCTTTAACACTACTTGCACTACTGACTGAGCATCCAGGGTTAGACCAGGACCACAGGCAATTACACTATATCTACTAAGGTCAGATGCTAGGGGGGGTAATTGGGCGATCGCTCCTGTTTCTGTTTCTGGACAGTCAATAATTAGCGCTTCTGGTAAGTGGCTAACTAATAGCGGTTTCAAGGATTCTGGTACAGCAATAGAAAGCATGCCCACCCCACTCGCTCTGGCACCCAATCCAGTTAAAATCGCTCCTCCCGCATAGCGACGAGAGCCACAAATCACCAGCAAATGACCCTGTTTATATTTATGGGTCACCAAAGGACGAGGCAAGGGTATATAATGTTGGGCAACATTTTTATTCATCTGCTGGATTGGGGGTGGATCAGAGATAATTGACCAGACATCCATCGGCGGAATGCCAAAATCAATTCGTTCTATTTCACCGATATACTCCAAAGCCTGGTCTTGGAAAAATCCTAGCTTCCACAAACCCAAGCAAAAGGTGTGAGTCGCACGTACAGCAGTACCCAAAACCTCCCCAGTATCAGTGTGCAGTCCAGAAGGGATGTCGATACTAACTACAGGTTGAGACCACTGATTGAGTTGGTTAACTGCCTGGGCAATGTTTCCTGAGAGCGATCGCGTCAAGCCAAAGCCAAACAACCCATCAATTATTAACTCGCAGTTGTGCAGCGGCTGAATTTGCTCATAACCGGGAATGCCTAAACTATCGGCATATTTGGCGTGTTGTGCAGTTAAGTCCTTGAGCTTGGAGAAGGGACGGTAAAGAGACACTTGATAACCTTGTAAGTGCAACTCGCGGGCTACCACCAAGGCATCGCCACCATTATGACCCGGACCGACTAAAATCCCCACCCTGGAGATTTTAGAGGGAGGATAGAGCTGCTGAATCCGAGCAGCAGTCAGTCCCGCTGCCTTTTCCATCAACGCCGCCACAGGCATTCCCGCCGCAAAAATCCGCCCCTCTATCTGGCGCATTTGTTCGGCGGTGACCACTACCTGCTCAATCTGTTCTCGCTGATTAGTCATTGGGGATTGGGAATTAAGTATGAAGGATGAGGGTTAAGTAGGTGGGCAAAAATAAATATAAAACCCGGATGAGGTGTTAGGTGTTAGGTGTTAGGTGTTAGGGTTAGCTGTTCCCTTTCCCTATTCCCTGTTGCCTGTTGCGCCCAGCCTCCAGCGTCGACGCTGGGCGCACTGTTGCCTGTTGCCTGTTGCCTGTTCCCCCTCTCAACCATTTTCTAATTAATTTGACCGACCTACTTATGCAACAGATGCAAGGTTAATATTTATCAATGCTAGCCTAGAGAAAATTAGAAATTAGGTTTTTACTTTTGGTTCCATGAACAAAGTCGTAGTCGGCCTATCGGGTGGGGTTGACAGTTCTGTCGCCGCCGCCACCCTGCATCATCAAGGATACGAAGTTATTGGTCTTACCCTTTGGCTAATGAAGGGTAAAGGTCAATGCTGTTCTGAAGGTATGGTTGATGCGGCTTTTGTTTGCGAACAACTGGGAATTCCCCATCATATTGTCGATAGCCGGGAAGTTTTCCAGGCGAATATTGTCGATTACTTAGTTTCTGGTTATGAAGTAGGGGTGACTCCCTTGCCCTGTTCTCAGTGCAACAGGACGGTGAAGTTTGGCCCGATGTTGCAATATGCTCGCAAGGAGTTGGGGATTGACCGTATTGCCACGGGTCACTATGCTCGGATTCGCTATGACGAAAAGAGCGATCGCTACCAATTATTAAGGGCAGTAGACTGCAATAAAGACCAGTCCTACTTCTTGTATGACCTAACTCAGGATTTGCTGGCGGGCTCTGTGTTTCCCTTGGGGAATCAAACCAAGGCAGAAACGAGGCGAATTGCTGCCTCATTTGGACTGAAGACTGCTGATAAGCCCGAAAGTCAGGATTTGTGCTTGATTGAAGCCCACGGCTCGATGCAGAAGTTTCTGGACAAGTATATTAACCAGAAGCAGGGTGATATTGTTGACCAAGATGGGAAAGTACTCGGACAGCACAAGGGTATCCATCACTATACTATTGGTCAGCGCAAAGGGCTGGGAATTGCTGCTGCTGAGCCGTTGTATGTGATTAAGCTAGATCCGGTCATGAATCGGGTTGTGGTGGGCAATCGCGCCAGTGCGGGTCTTCCAGAATGCACGGTTGGGCGCATGAACTGGGTTTCAATTCCTGAACCTTGTGCCCCTATTCGTACCCAAGTGCAAGTCCGCTATCGTTCAAAAGCGGTGTCAGTAAACATAATTCCTTTGGAAGATTCTCGCATTAAGCTGGTGTTTGATGAACCGCAGTTCGGGATTACTCCTGGGCAAGCAGCGGTGTTGTACGATGGGGAGATTTTGCTAGGCGGCGGCATTATTCACGGTGACTGGTGACTGGTGAGGAGGTGATTGGTGAGGAGGTGATACTGAATCCGGATCTAAAACCCCCTTTATCAATTTTCTGTATTTTTCTTCCCCTGCTCCCCCCTCCCTACTTTTGACTTTTGCCTTTTGTAGCCGCTTCAATTTCTAGAATAATTGAAGGTTGAATCCCTGCTCCCCCCTCCCTACTTTTGCCTTTTGCCTTTTGCCTTTTGCCTTTGAGCGAAGCGAGTCCCTGTTCCCTATTCCCTTGTAATTAAGGAGAGCAATCATGAACATTAAAGCAATTTCTCTTGCTGCAATTCTGGGTCTTTCTGTACCTACTATTACAGACATTGCCATTAATACTCAAGCTGTTGCTCAACTACCATTTCCATCGGGCGACTTTAGAGATAATACTTGGTCTGTATCTCTATGGTACACTAACAATGCTTACTACTATAAAGGCGAGAATCTTCGGACTGGCGATTCTCTCTCTTTAGCTGGTGCTCAAGTATCAGGTAATCGTCAACGTCCTGTCTACACTTGGCGCAATGATGCTTATCGATACCAAGTAGCATGGCAGCCGAAGGATTCCAATGTGATTCGCTTGCAGGTATTCAATCCTAATGGCCGTCTAATTTTGAATCGTCTACTTTACAGATACTAAATAGTCGCGAATAGTGATTGGTGATTAGTGATTAGTTTTTCCCATCACAGTACCCTTGGAGCCAGTCACCAGTCACCGTATTTACTTTTCTGAAAAGTTTGTATCATCGGCGATCGCCATGACTTAGAGTTATACGCACCTTCTAAAAACCTGATAAAACCTGCTAAAAAGTTAACAGATTAACAGTTTTGGGACATCGGTGACTTCCCATTTTGCGTAACTCTGTTTGAGGGAACTACTGGCATGGAAGCAGTTTGTTTTTC